>USKL01000047.1 GCA_900555225.1 uncultured Collinsella sp. | reverse complement strand
GCCGGAGACCTTGTAGCCTCCGCCGCCGAACTTACCGCCGGCGTGCAGGATCGTCATGACGACCTCGAGCGTCGGGATCTTTTTAACAGGGTGCTCGTCGACGGGGATGCCGCGCCCGTTGTCGACGACCGTGATGGAGTTGTCGGCGTGGACCGTCACCTGGATCTCGGTGCAGAAACCGGCCATGGCCTCGTCGACGGAGTTGTCAACGATCTCCCACACCAGGTGATGCAGACCGCTGGCGCTCGTCGAGCCGATATACATGCCCGGGCGCTTACGAACGGCCTCGAGACCTTCGAGAATCTTAATCTCGCCGCCATCGTAATCGTTTTCGTTTGCCACACGTCCTCCTTCAGTCAAGAAAATGTGTATAGCCTTACTAGTTTATCGTAAAAAAATACCCTCGGGAACGAGGGTATTTGGCTCTACAAGGCCACCAGATGCGATTTAAGGCTCTTTTTTGCTTTGCACGCCCTTGGCCCACTCGGCACTGGCTCTCATGGCGTTCTCGAGGGCCTCGCGCAGTTTTTGGTCTTCGATGGGCGCCACTTGGCGCTCAATCTCGGTGCGCTCGGCCTCACTGAGGTCGGCGTGCGGAGCCGGCGGGCGCTCGGTCGTCGCCGGGCGCAGGCGCTCCTTGGCGGCGGGTGGCGTGTGACCGGGCGCGGTGGTTTTGAACACCAGGCCGTCCACATGCGCACCGGCGCGCTCCATACGCGCGCGGATGATCTCGCGCAACAGCGTCATTTCCTGCGTCCACGAGGGCGAGTCGAGATACACCAGCAGCTCATTGGACTCGGGCAGGTAGCGCAGGCCCGTCACATGTCGTCCCTCGCGCGTGCCCGAGCACACCGCATTCCACGCGCGATAGACCGTGCGCGATTCCTCTGCAGCCTCCATCTGCGCGCGGCGCTCAGGTGTCGCGGCCGCCAGGATGCGCTGACGCTCTGCGCTCAAAAATCCACTGAAGGCAACCGTTTCGCTCTCGCGCTCGTAATTAGCACGTCTCACCCATGCTCACCACCTTGGCTCGATCAAGCAGGTCATCGGTAAAATACCCCAGGTTGGTCGTGGTTATGACCGTCTGGATATCATCGCCGATCAGCCGCAGAAAAGCGCCGCGACGCTCGCCGTCGAGCTCGCTCATCACGTCGTCTAAAAGCAGCAGTGGGGCGGTGCCCAGGACATCGCGAGCCACGGCCACCTCCGCCACCTTCCAGGCCAGCACCAACGTTCGCTGCTGACCTTGGCTGGCAAACGAACGAGCGGAACGACCCGCCACGGTAAACTCAATCTCATCGCGATGCGGTCCCACCAACGTCACGCCGCGGCGAATTTCCTCGTCGGCGTGCTCGTCAAGCGCAGCCAGCATGCGCTCGTACGCCCAGCCCTTCAGCTCTTCGCGATCCTCGACCTGGGGCAAATCCCCCAGCGTAGACGCATAGGCCACGTTGGCAGCCTCGCCGGACGCCACTTGCCCGTAGGCAGTGCGCACATGGCCCGCCAGCCGGTCGAGCAGGGCCAACCGGTGCACGAGCAGGGCCGAGCCCGCGCGGGCAATCGAATCGTTCCACGCGCCGAGCATCTCGCGGCAGCACCAGGTCTCCTTGAGCAAGGCGTTACGCTGAGTCACGCAGCGCCCATAGGTGCTCGCAAGATCGGCATAGCGTGCGCTCAGTTGCATGCCAAACTCATCGAGGGCGGCGCGGCGCACACTGGCGCCTCGCTTAACCATGTCCAGATGGTCGGGGCAAAACAGCACGCTCGGCAGAACCCCGCGCACACCGGCGGCGGAGCATCTCTTGCCGTTGCGGCTAAACGAGCGTTTACCGTCCTCCGCGCTCAATCCCATATCAAGCACGCGGCCGTCGCCCTCGAGCCTCAGCTCGGCCTTGCACGAGCCCACGCCGTCATGGACGAGCTCGGCTGCGGTCGGATGCCTAAACGAGGCGCCGCTCGTCAGCAGCTGCAGCGCCTCTATGAGATTGGTCTTTCCCGCCGCGTTGGGTCCCGCAAGTATCGTCACGCCCTCGTCCAGGGCAAGGCGATAGCTATCGAAGCTGCGGTAGTGCGCGACGGAAAGATCGCGGGCGAACATGGTCATGGCGCAGCGCTAGATGCGGACCGGCATGACCAGGTACAGGTAGTTGATCTTGTCGTAGGACTTGAAGATGCCCGCCTGCGAGTAGCTCTTGAACTCCAGCGTGATCTCCTTCTCCTTGGACAGGGCATTGAGGCAGCCGAAGATGTAGTGGTAGTTGAAGGCGATGGTGCCCGACTCGCCCTCGGCCTCGACATCGATCGTCTCCTGCGCAAGGTCCTGGTCATTGGAAATGGAGGACAGGCCCATCTGCCCGTTCTCGACATCAATCTCGAACTTGACAGCGGGGTTGGCGCTCGCGATAACGGCCACGCGCTTGAGGGCGGCGTTAAAGGCGGCGACGTCGATCTTGACGCTCGTCACGCACGAATCGGGGATGAGCTGCTTGTAGTTGGGGTACACGCCCTCGATGCGGCGCGACACGTAGGTGGTGTTGCCGGCCTCGAAGACGACCTGGGTGTCGGTAGCGCCGATCATGATGGTCGCCTGGCTGGCCATGATGTTCAGCGCGTCGTTAAAGGCGTCGGCCGGAACGTTGAGCTCAAAGGAACCCTCGAGGGTCGAGGTCTCGACCTGCGTATCGCACACGGCCAAGCGGAAGGAATCGGTCGCCACCAGGCGAACGGTGTTGTTCTCGACCTTCATGTGCACGCCGCCTAGGATGGGGCGGGCCTTGTCGGTCGAGGTGACGCGCCACACGCGGCCGACCATTTCGGACAAGATATCGGTCGGCAGCTCCACGGCACTCTCGATGGCATAGGCCGGAAACTCGGGGAAGTCATTGGCATCGAGCGTGTTCAGGCGGAAAGAGCTCTTCTCGCAACCAATCAGCACCTGGCGCTCGGACAGCTCAAAGGTGACCGGGGCATCGGGGAGGGTCTTAGTGATATTGGAAAGCATCTTACAGGGGATAACCATCTCGCCCTCTTCTTCGACATGCGCCGCGATGCGATGACGGATCGAGATAGTGTAGTTAGAGGTCTGGAATTCCAAGATGCCGTCTTGCGCCTTGACGAGCACGCCCGACAGGATGGGAAGGGTGGATGCCGAAGCGACACCCTTCATAACGACGCCGATGGCTTGTGTAAGCGAGCTCTGGCTGACGGTGAACTTCATCTTTTAATACCTTTCTATAGATATAAATATCCTAATAATAGTAATAGCACTGACGAAACTGTTGATTACTCCCAAAGACGCAGGTCAGACCCAGAAAGGGAATCGACAGCAGCCTGTGTGCAACAGGGGTGGTTTTCCACGTTCAAAACCTGCGCAAAACTTTTCATCACCGCGGGTTGGGTTTTAGACACCTTATGCCCGTGGTTTCGACAAGTTTTCAACAGATGTCTCTATTTCCCTACGAGCGCAGTGTAATTTTATCGCGCAGCGACTTGAGGTCTTCGGTGACGGTGCGGTCTTCCTGGATCATCTTCTGGACTTTTTTGTAGCTCGTGCTGACGGTCGAGTGGTTGCGGTTGCCAAATTCGGCGCCCACCGCCGTGGTCGTCATCTCGCACATCTCGATGGCCAGGTAGATAGCGATATGACGTGCTTTGGCGATATTGGCGTTGCGACGCGGGCCGATGAGCTCCTCGTGCGTCACGCCGTACTGCTCTTCGATGACGGACTGAACCGTCTGGACGTTGATCTTTTTGGCCGATGTGTCGAAGTACTGGCTGGCGATGGCGTCGATATCGTCAAAGGTGAGCTCCCCGCCCTCGCGCTCGCGGTCGCCCGCCTCGCCGGCGCAGCGCTCGCAAAAGCTCTCGAGTTCGCGGATGTTGGTGCCCGAGACCTCGGCCATGTGTTTAAAGTGCTCGTCGGTCAGGTGCCCTCCGTCGCCCCCATAGGCCGCCAGCAGCGAGTCGTCGCCCGCCTCTGGAGCGGCGACGATGGTGTTCTCGTAATAGCGCTGCAAGATCTTGTATTTCATCTCGTAGCTGGGCTCTGCGACCAGGCAGAGCATGCCGGCGTTGAAGCGGCTGGTCAGACGCTCATCCATGCTCAGGTCCTTGGGGGCGCGGTCTGCCGCGATGACGACCTTCTTGTTGTTGCGGATGAACTCGTCCATGAGCTGGAAAAAGTAGTCCACGCTCGCGCGCTTGCCGATGATGTTTTGGATGTCATCGATGATGAGCACGTCCACGCCGTGGTACGCCTGCATGATGGGGGCGTTGCTCTTCTTTTGGCGGTCGAACTCGGTCATCAGGTCGTCCAGATATGCCTGGGAGTTTGCATACTTGACCTTGATCTCGGGCGACTTTTCGGCGAGCTCGTTTTTGATGGCAAGCAGCAGGTGCGTCTTGCCCAGGCCCGATTTGCCGTAGATGAACAGTGACGTGCACGTGCCGCGCTCGTCCGCGAGGGCGGCAAACTTGAGTGCCGAGCGATAGGCATGGCTGTTCTCGGGGCCGTAGACAAAGTTCTCAAAGGTGAATTTTGAGTTCGCTGCGAGCGGGGCTCCATCCGTATTCTGCTCGGCCGGCACGGTCGGTGCTGGCATGGGTGAAGCGGGGGTCGCAGCTTGCGTGGATTTAGTCGGCGCTCCACCCTTCATCTGGTTCATCATGCGACGAAAATCATCGGCCGAGAGCGTGTTCTTGATTGCAATGCCCGAATCAGCGCCCGCCGCTGCGTCGTGAGCGATGGGCATGTGCGTGACGGGTGCGTTCGTTGACGTCGCCGCCGCGGTCGGCAATGGTGCCATGGTTTCACGGGAAACATCACCGTGCTGGTGCTCGATTGTCGGCGCGTCGCCTGCGGAGGCCGGCACCGCCGGGGAAGCAGCGGGAGCCGTGGCGGGCGCCGTCGCGGCAGCGGATTCCGTCGCGGCGCCTTGCGGTGCCACGATGTCGAGCGCAATCGGTGCAAAGGCGATTTCTTCCAGATAAGCCTCAATAGTCGGCTGATGCTTTTTGAGCTGCGCGATGGCAAAGCGCGAGGGGGCCTCGATCGTGAGCGTATCTTCGGTCAGGCTTATGGCGCGCGATTGCCCCAGCATGTTGATGAGGCGTGCATCTTGGCCGTCGCGCTGGCAAAAGGCGATGGCATCCCCCAGGATGATGCTTGCTTCCTCGTCCACTGTCTCTCCCGTTCTTTAGCTCTGAGCTCGCACGCGAGCGGCGCCGAGTTCGGTCAGATGGTATTTCTGGCCATGCTTGATGACCAAGCCGGCCTGCGCCAAGTCATTGAGCGTGCGTGACCAAGTGGGGGCCGAGTTTCCAAACGCCCTCGCAAGATCGGTTGCACCGCACGCTTGATTTTGCGCCAGATAGCCCAGCGCGGCGTTGCCGCGATCGCTTACGAACACGTCCGGTTGTGGCTGTGCATACTGATTTGCTGCATTAGGATACATCATTTGAGCTGCTGGTTGTTGAGAACTCTGCATCGGCGGCA
The DNA here is from genome assembly GCA_900555225.1 of uncultured Collinsella sp. Taxonomy (GTDB): domain Bacteria; phylum Actinomycetota; class Coriobacteriia; order Coriobacteriales; family Coriobacteriaceae; genus Collinsella. The sequence continues at coordinate 3,564 of USKL01000047.1, read as the reverse complement.
TTTGCTGTTGAAAACTTTGAGGCCACTGTTGGTAAGGCTGCGGAGGCATCTGCTGGGCCCAGGGGTTGTACTGCTGCTGCGGCATCTGCTGGTACGGCCGCTGATATCTCTGCTGGTACTGCTGCGGGAACTGCTGGCCATACCCCAGTGGCGGCATCTGCTGATATGGATATCCCTGTTGGTACGGCTGATAGCCCATTTGCTGGCCACCCGGTGCTACCGTCGCCTGCTGCATTGCTGCTGCATCCTGATCCGCCAGCGGCATGGTCTCTGGCATGTTTGGCGGCATCGACATCGATGTCGCCTGGGGCTCTTGTGTAGGAAGCATTCCGGGCTGCTGCATCTGTCCCACGGGGGGCTGCATCTGTTGCGTTGCCATGGGCTGCTGCGCAAAAGCTCCCGGCAGGGGATATGTGGGCTGCTCCGTCTCGGGCCGCACGGCAGCGCCGCGTCCGCCGGCACGCTCGATTTCCTGCACGCGTTTAGGGTTCAGGCTTACCGTAACCACGGTGCCGTTGCCCATGTTGTCCTCGATGGATACGGCACCGCCGGCGTTTTCCAAATACTCCTGCACCATGGGAAACCCCGCTCCGGTTCCACGGATATAGCGCTTCATCTTGCTGTTTGCGCTGGTAACGCCAAAGTCGAAAGCGCGCTCCTTGTCGTCGATGCCTGGTCCTTGATCGGCAAAGCGGATGGTGTCTCCGCCGTCCAGAATCGAGATGATGGGCTCGGCAAAGTGCGCGTGGATAAAGTTTTCGACAATCTCGCGGATGACCATGAGCGAGATATGGCCACCTTGTTCTTTCATGCACTGGTAGACGGTGTTGGTCGTCTCTTCCAAATACGTGCGGACATCTTGCGGATCAATGACGATCACACGCGGTGTCGACAGCATGTCGTCATAGACGGCGATGCGCGCGGCGTACATGGCTTTTGGCGCCTGCGTGGTCGTCTGCTCGCCTTCCTCACGCTCTTCGCGCACGCCGGTGATGTGCTCGTTGTCGGGTGCCGGGTCTCCGGAATCGACCATGGTGTAAAAGTCGTCAGACATGCCGCTCGCAATCTTTCAAAAGGTTTCGAACAAATAGTAGCTCACTGTGCAATGTTTCTCATCTTTCGACAACTTTTCAAAACCTGTTGAAAACTTTGGAAAACGGACGAAAAGTTCTCAACATTGCCAACATGACCTGTTGAAAACACGATGAAATATCGTGAAAAGTTGCCATACACCGCTAAATCGAGCTCGGCTTATGGGGGAACCGTGTGAACTGCGCAACCTTTTACCTTTGATTTCTTGACATTTGAACATTGATTTCCCTACAATCTTCAAGCTCACGTGTCTATATCTGCGTCCGCGTCCCCGCGGACACTCGAAATGCAGCAGGAGGAACTTAAGATGAAGCGTACGTATCAGCCTAATAAGCGTAAGCGTGCCAAGACCCATGGCTTTCGTGCCCGTATGGCCACTAAGGGTGGTCGTGCCGTGCTCGCCCGTCGTCGCGCCAAGGGCCGCAAGCGTCTCACTGTCTAGCAGCGATACACACATCTCGCATGAAGACTATTAAGTCTCGGCAAGATTTCGAGCATGTGTTCAGTCAGGGGCGTCGTTTCAATCACCCTCTGATTCGAATGACCATATGTGAATCGGTTGGCGAAGGCGACTCCGGGAGGGTCGCCTTCGTTGGTGCTAAGCGACTCGGTTGTGCCGTCGTGCGCAACCGATCTAAGCGTGTGATGCGCGAGGCCGCCCGCAGCTGTGGATTTCCCGTTGCGGGTTATGACATCATCTTGTTCGCAACTCCCAAGACGAGGGTTTCCTCGCCGCAGGAGATGGACAAGGCGTTGCGTTCGCTTATGAAACGCGCCGGCGTTGCCGGGGAGGAGCGATGAGCAATCACGTTTTGCGACGTGTTGCCATCGCTCCTATTCGCATATATCAACAGGTTATTTCGCCCTTATTGCCTGACGCCTGCATTTATTACCCAACGTGCTCGCAATACGCCGTCCAGGCGATTGAGAAGCACGGTGTTTTGAGAGGCTGCTGGCTTGCCGTGAGGCGCATCGCTCGCTGCAATCCCCTGCACGTCGGCGGTTATGACCCTGTGCCCTAGCGGGCACTCGCTATCGGAGGAAAACTTACATGTGGGATTGGATCGTTAACATCCTTTTCGAGCTGCTCAAGCTCATCCAGACCTTTGCGGTCGACTGGGGCCTGTCCATCATCATCCTGGTGGTCATCATCCGTCTGCTGTTGACGCCGCTTATGCTTAAGTCGACCAAGTCGACGGCTCGTATGCAGGTGCTGCAGCCCAAGATGCTCGAGATCCAGGAGCGCTATGCCGACGATCCTCAGCGTCAGGCCGAGGAGATGCAGAAGTTCTACAGCGAGAACAAGTTCAATCCGCTGTCCGGCTGCCTGCCGCTTCTGATTCAGATGCCTATCCTGTTTGCCCTGTTTACGCTGCTGCGTAACCTGCCGCAGTACTTTAACGAGGGCACGTTCTCGTTCTTCAACATCCTGCCCGACCTGACCACCACGCCGAGCGCTTCCTTTGCCGATGGCTTTGTGGTCGCGCTGCCTGCGCTGGTCTGCCTGATCCTGTTCGCCGTCCTGACCCTGATTCCGCAGCTTTATATGTCGCGCAATCAAACTGGCCAGCAGGCCCAAAGCATGCGTATGATGGCCGTCGTCATGACGGTCATGATGCTTTGGATGGGCTGGAGCCTTCCCGTTGGTGTTCTGCTGTACTACGATGTGTCTTCTGCCTGGCAGGTTATCCAGCAGATTTTTGTGACGCAGAAGGTCATCGACAAGGCGAAGGCCGATGAGGAGGAGCGTCTTAAGAACGCTCCGCTGCAGGTTGAGGTCACTCGTCGCGAGAAGAAGCCGCGCCCGCACAAGAAGAAGTAGTCGGGATATCAATCTTATTTAGGTACCTAACTTTTGGAGCACGTTATGTCTGAAGAGATCATCGAGGATACGCTTGAGGAGGTTGCCCCGCAGGTCGCGGGCGATTATCCCGAGATTGCACAGCGCTACAAGGCTGGTGAAGAGCTGACCGATGAGGAGCTCGACACCATTGCCGATGTTGCGATTTCCATCCTGCGTTCCATCCTTTCGCACTTCGATGCCGCCAACTCTCCTATCGATGAGTATGAGGGCGACGAGGGTGAGCTGATTTTGGATGTAACGGCTCCCGACCTTGCTGTTCTCATTGGCCGTCATGGTCGCACTCTTGATGCCCTTCAGGTTATGTTCTCTTTGCTGGTGAGCCGCAAGCTTGGCTTTAGGTATCCGGTTGTAGTGGATGTCGAGGGATACAAGAGCCGCCGTCAGGACAAGGTTGCCTCCATGGCTCAGTCTGCTGCCGAGCGTGCCATCCGCACTCATAAGAGTGTTTCGCTTCCGCCCATGAATGCCTATGAGCGCCGACTGGTTCACATTGCACTTCGTGGCAATGATGCCGTCGATACTCATTCTGAGGGTTCTGACCCTGATCGCCATGTGGTGATTGTTGCTCGATAATCTACTCGAGCTTATGCTAGGGGGACGTGGTTTCC
>USKL01000046.1 GCA_900555225.1 uncultured Collinsella sp. | reverse complement strand
TCCGCCGGCTCCAGCGCCGCGCGGATGGACGCGAGGCCCGGATTGCAGATGGGCGTGGGCGGCAGGCCCTCATGCTTATAGGTGTTATACGGGCTATCGCTCTGCAGGTCATCGGCGGTAACCTCGCCACCGGTGACATACATCATGGTCGCATCGCTGTTGAGATAGCGCAGACCGTCGAGCTTGCCGGCAAGGCGGTTGTAGAAAACCGAGGCCACGTGCGCACGTTGATCGGCGTTGAGGCCCTCCCGCTCAACGATAGAGGCCAAGTTGACGATGTCGTAGTCGGACATCTCCACACCATAGCGCTCCTTGATCTTGGCTTCGCAGCTCGCAAAGTCAAGCGACTTGTACTCGGTCTTAAACTGATCGAGCATAGCGCGAATCACGTCATCGGCCGTCGGCGAATCGCCCAACGAATAAGTCTTGGGGAACAAGAAACCCTCGAGCGAGTCGTTGGCGGCGCCCTTAAGGAAGCTATAGTCGTCCACGTAGTTGGAGGCCTTGGCCTGGTTGAGGAAGTCTTCCTTAGAGATGCCGTCGTAGGCCTGGGCCACACGGTCGGCGACTTGATCGACCGTCAGGCCCTCAGGGATAGTCAGCGCATTGGAGCCCGCGTTGGGGCCTTCCGTGAGCTGCTGAACCACCTTAGTCGCGTCCATGAGCGTGGTGAACGAGTAGGTGCCAGGCTTAAGCGACATATCGGCGTTGAGCTTTTTCACCGCCGCATAGTAATCCTTGGGATTCTCGACGATATGGTTCTCGGAGAGAATCGAGGCGATCGTATCGCCCGAAGCACCATCGGGAATGGTCACCGTAACCTGCTGACCAGCCGTGACCTTCGCATCCTCACCGGCAAAGAAGCCCTTGACGGCCGGCACGACAAAGAAAACGATCGCGACAAGCGCAAGCACGGCGACGACGCCACCGATAATCATAGGCGCCGGGGAGCTTTTCTTTTGGGCACCGCGACGAGCATGCGTGTTGTAGCTCGAGCGGGTCGCCGGAGCAACACCATGCGAACCGCGAGCGTGATGCGAATGCGATTGGGGGGCCTGCGTTCGCTGGGTAGGTGCCTGCTGCTTAAAGCGGGTGCCTCCTGCAGGCTGGGCCGTACGAACAGAGGGCTGCTGAGCCGCGTGAGAAGCCGAATGCTGAACCGAACGAGCAGAAGGCTGCTGACCCGTCCGTTGAACAGGTTGGACCGAACGAGAGAAGGACTGCACCGGGCGCGCGGCAGACTGTGCTGGGCGCTGCGTCGGCTGTGCCGGACGCTGGCCAGGCTGGGCAGGGCGCGACGCCGGCTGCTGCGTACGATTCGGCTGGCGCGGATCGGAAGCGCTAGGCATGCTGGACCTCCTCGTTTTTACGATCGAGCCACGTCTGCAAAAACAGGCTAGCGGCAATCATGTCGATCTTGCCCCTCATCTGCTTTTCGTTGAGTCCCTGCTCGCGCAGGATACGCTTGGCCTCTTGCGAGGACAGACGCTCGTCCTCAAACTCCAGCGGAAGATCGAGCTCGTCGGCAATCTTTTGCGCCACAGCGGCAACGCGCTCGGCCTGAGGGCCGGGCTCACCGGCCATGGTCAGGGGACGTCCGCTTACCAGGATGTCGGGCTCATAGTCCTCGACCAGGTATCGGAACGTCTTGGCCATACCGGTGACCTCGGCGGCAGGGAGCACCTTGACGGGCATCGCCATCTTGCCATCACGGCTCGAGACGGCGATGCCAATCCTGGTCTCCCCTATGTCCAACGCAAGCGCGACCACAGTGACTTCTTAGATTCTTAGGCGCCGAGCGCGGTCTTGGCGGCCGCGAGGGCATCGGCGATGCCGGCAGCATTCTTGCCACCGGCCTGGGCCATGTTGGGACGGCCACCACCGCGACCGTCGACCAGGCCCGCGATCTGCTTGATCACGTTACCGGCGTGGAACCCGGCCTTCACGGCGTCATCGGAGCCGGCAGCGAGCAGGGCCGGAGTGCCCTTCTCAGTCACGCTGGCGACGACACAAGCGACGGGGCCGGCGACCTTCTGGTGCACGGTATCCCATACGTTGCGCAGGTCGGCAGCTTCAAGGCCCTGAAGCTCAGCGACGACCAGCTTGTAGCCGCCGAGCTCGACGGCACCCTCGATGGCGCTGGAAATGGCGTCGGAGGAGCCACCGGTCAGAGCCTTCTTGAGCTTGTTGGAAGTCTCGCGCAGCTCGGCCTGCAGGTTCTCCACGCGAGCGGGAACCTCGTCCGCGCGGCACTTGAGCGCAGCGGCAGCGGCGTCAACAAGTGCCAGGCGATCGGCCATGTAGTCGAGGGCACCCTTAGAGGTCACGGCCTCGATACGGCGGACATTCGAGCCCGTAGAGGACTCGGAAATAATCTTGAACAGGCCGATCTCGGCGGTGTTGGCAGCGTGCGTGCCACCGCAGAGCTCGCGAGAGAACGGCCGGTCCTCGGCGCCCACGGAGACGACGCGGACGACATCGCCGTACTTCTCTCCAAACAGAGCGACAGCGCCGGCAGCCTTAGCCTCATCGATGCCCATGACACGGGTCACGACCGGCTTGGAGGCGAAGATCTGCTGGTTGACCAGGTCCTCGACAGCCTTGAGTTGCTCGGAGGAAAGGGCCTCGAAGTGCGTGAAGTCAAAGCGCAGGTGCTCGGGCGTCACCAGCGAGCCGGCCTGGGACACGTGCTCGCCCAGGACCTGCTTAAGGGCGGCGTCGAGCAGATGCGTGGCGGTGTGGTTGCGGCGCAGGAAGCCACGGCGCTCGGCGTCGAGCGCGGCGGTCACAGCGGCACCGACATTCAGCGTGCCATCGGCAACGTGCGCGACGTGGGCATACAGGCCGTTGTGGTTCTTGGTGTCGGCAACGGTCAGAACAACGCCCTCAGCGGAAAGCTTGCCGGCGTCGCCCTGCTGGCCGCCCATCTCGGCATAGAACGGGGTGCGGTCGAGCACAACCTCAACGTCCTCGCCCGCGGCTGCGGACTCGACGGACTCGCCGTTGCGCACGATGGCGACAACCTTGGCGCCCTCGATGACGTCGTTGTCATAGCCGTCGAACTCGGTCGCTGCGACCTTGTCGGAAAGCTCGACCCAAACGTCGTTGAAGCTACCCCAGGCATCGCCCTTGGCGTTAGCGCGGGCGCGGGCCTTCTGGTCCTCCATGCAAGCAGTGAAGCCGTCCATGTCGACGTCGTGGCCAGCGGTGCCGGCGATCTCGACGGTCAGATCGATGGGGAAACCAAAGGTGTCGTGCAGCTTAAAGGCGACATCGCCCGGAAGCACAGCGCCCTCGGCAAGCGCTGCCAGGGCCTCGTCCAGGTACACGCGGCCGTTGTCGAGCGTCGTGGAGAAGCGCTCCTCCTCAGAGGCTACGATACCCTTGACGAGCGCGACGTTCTTGAGCAGCTCGGGATAGGCCTCGCCCATTTGAGCGTTGACCTCGTCGATGAACTTGGTCAGGAAGGCGCCCTCGATGCCCAGCAGGCGACCGTGGAACACGGCACGGCGGAGCAGACGGCGAAGGACGTACTCGCGACCCTCGTTGCCGGGAAGGATGCCGTCCGAGATCATAAAGTCGACAGCACGGGAGTGGTCGGCGATGATGCGCAGGGAGCGGCTGGCGCCAGAGTAATCGTCGGCGTCATAGGTCTTGCCGCTGATCTCCTCACCGAGCTTGATGAGGTGCTGCATCAGATCGCCGTCGTAGTTAGCAGTCTTGTGCTGCATGATAGCGGCCATGCGCTCCAGGCCCATGCCCGTATCGAGGTTGCGGTGCGGCAGCTCCGGCATGGAGCCGTCCTCCTGGCGGTCGTACTGGGTAAACACGAGGTTCCAGAACTCAAGGAAGCGGTCGCAGTCGCAGCCAGGCTTGCAGTCGGGGCTGCCGCAGCCGACCTCCTCGCCCATGTCAAAGTAGATCTCGGAGCACGGACCGCAGGGACCGGTGGGGCCAGCGGCCCAGAAGTTGTCGTCCTCGCCCAGGCGGGAGATGTGGTCCTCGGCAACGCCCAGAGAACGCCACACGTCGTGGGTCTCGTCGTCCTCGGTAAAGACGGTAAAGTACAGGCGGTCGAGCGGCAGCTTGAACTCCTTGGTGATGAGCTCAAAGGCCCAAGCGCAAGCCTGCTCCTTGGAGACGCCGCCAAAAGAGAAATCGCCAAGCATCTCGAAGAACGACAGGTGACGGCCGTCCTCGCCGATGCAATCGATGTCATTGGTGCGGACGCACTTCTGGCAGGAGATCGCGCCGATCTCCTTCATGGTCTTCTTGCCCTGGTAGTACTCCTTAAACTGGTTCATGCCGGCGTTGGCAAGCAGCAGAGAAGGATCGTCGGGGACGAGGGACGAAGAAGGATAGAGCTTAAGACCGCGCTCCTCAAAGAAGTTGAGGAACTTAGAGCGAATCTCGGCCGTAGTCATTGACGGGTAGTCAGCACTCATAGAGGGAATCTCCTCGGTTTCACATCGAAACAGTTCAAACGTAACGATATTACCATCCCGCCGCGCAAGTGCAAAAAAGAGGGCCGCCAAACAGCGACCCTCCAGCGAAAGTGCACGTTATTTAGTACTGTGCGATCCTTTGAAAAAGGGCTGCTGTAGAATTACATATAAGAGTCACCCGGAAAGGAGCGATCGATGAAAAGCAAACGATTTTTCCTCAATGCACTTCTGTTAGCGGCACTTTTAACGCTATTGGCTTTCTCCTGCTGGTACGCAAACCAACCAGCATTTGGCTACGTGTTGTATGCAGTAATGTCCGGCGATAAGGCTTATTACACTTTACGCGCAATTGACATTCTCTTTTTCTACGTAGCCGGCCCCTTATCAATCGCTTTGCTCGCGTTTCTTGTCATTTACAACTTCAAGAAACGTTAATGGGGCCTATTTAGAATCCAAATCGTCCATGGACCCGTCGATGCCGGTTTTGGTGTCGTCCGAGTTGGAGTCATCGTCCTTGGCGAAGGGGTTCTTGAAGAAGCCCGTGGCATCGGGTTGCAAACCCGAGAGCTTGATCCAGGGATTATCGAGCTCGGGCTTGGGCATGGCCTTGGCCTCGGGCGCAGTCTCGTTGCCGATGAGCTCGGACTCGTAGATGAAGGTGTCGTCGCCGAGCGCGTCGTAGGCGGCGACCGGGTTGCCATCGGCATCGCGGTACGGTGTGCCCTTAAACACGGCGCCGTCATAGGCCACAAGCTGGCGGCCGGTCTCATTCTCAAAGTAGTACACGAAGATGCCCTTGAGGGCCGCACACAGCGGGATGGCAATAATCATGCCGATGGGGCCCATGAGTGCCGAGCCAATAACGAGCGCCGTGAGGCTCATGATGGGATGCACCTGCACCGAGCTCTGCATGACCTTAGGCGAAATCACGTTATCGGTGACGTTTTGCGCGACCATCGTCACGATGAGCGTCCATAACGCCAACATGGGGCTGAACATGAAACCGAGCACTGTGGCGATTGCTGCGCTCACCCAGGGACCGACGACCGGAACCAAATGCATGATGCCGGTAAAGATAGCCATGAGCGCTGCATACGGATGGCCGATGATCATAAAACCGATAAAGGCGAGGAAACCACCGCAGATGGACGTCACGACCATACCGCGCATGTAGCCGCCGACAGAGCGAGAAAGGATGGCGACCATAAAGCGGTACGAGGTCTCCTTCTCCTGACCGATGATGGTGCAAATCTCGTGGTGCATGCGAGGGTAGTCGCAGGCCATCCAATACGCAAGCACCAAACCAAGGAAGATCACGAACAGCTGCGAGGCCGTATTGGTGATGAGCGGGAACACACCGCGGCCAAGCTCGGCGGCAATCTGAGACACATACTTCGATGCCACGGCAACCAGCGACGAAAGATTATCGTCCAAGTACTCCTTAACCGGCGTGTTGTTAAGTGTCTTGGCATGCGAGATCATCTCATTAAGGTCGCCACCCGCAACACGAAGCTGCTCGGGCAGGCGGCTCAGGACTTCCATGATCTGACCAAAGAGAATCGGCGACAAGATGCAAACGACACCGACGAGCACGGCAACAACAACAATAAGCGCGATAAGCGAACCGATGCCGCGATTCACGCCATGGTGCTCGAGCCAGTTGGTGATCGGGGACATCACAAAAGCAATGATGGAGCCGACGGCAAGAAACTCAATAACCGGTGCCAGGATGCCCATAAGGTTAAAGATGACGGCGGCGATGACGATGCAGCCAACGCCGGCCCAAATGCGCAATGTCAGAATTCGGGTATCGCGCAGCGTGCGGTCGGTTTGTTGGGGGTGCTCACTCATGAACGAATCATCACTCCGTCGGGGTCAATCTTATCCTGAATCTTCTTGAGGGTGCGGCGCAGCAAGCGAGAGACCTGCACCTGCGAGATGCCCAGCTTCTTGGCGATCTCGATCTGGGTCATGCCCTTTACAAAGCGCAGCTCGATGACTTCGCGCTCGCGCGGCGAGAAATCGCGGATGGCCTCTTCAATGACCAGACGGTCATCGGTAAAGTCGAGCTCGTTGTCGTCGTCGGCGTAGCGGTCGAGAATCGAGGGCGCATCGTCGGAATCGGACGCACCAGGAGCCTCAATGGGCACCGAGGTATAGGCCGAAGACGATTCCATAGCCTCCAGGACCTCGTCGACGGTCACGTCCAGGTACTCAGCGATTTCTTCGACCTTGGGCGAGCGCTGCAACTCGTTGGTAAGCTTGTCGGTAGCTTGGTTAACCTTGGCCGAGAGCTCCTGCAGGCGACGTGGCACGCGCACGCTCCAGCCCTTGTCACGGAAGTGACGCTTGATCTCGCCCAAGATGGTGGGCGTGGCAAACGTGGTGAACTCGAGTCCGCGCTCAGGGTCAAAGCGGTCGATAGCCTTGAGCAAACCCAGATAACCGACCTGCATGAGGTCGTCGAGCGGCTCGCCGCGATTCTTAAATTTGTTGGCAAGAAACCTTACCAGATTCATATGGGACATGACGAGCTGCTCGCGGGCGTCCGGATCACCAGTCTCCTTGTAACGACGAAACAGCTCGCGGGTTTTCTCCTTGTCCCAAGCGGTCTTGCCGCTCCGGGAACGTTCGGTCATATTAGATATCCGCCTTGAGGTCGAGGGAAAGCGTCAGGGGCGCCGCAGTCTTTTCGTAGGAGTCGCACACGCTCGCGAGGATGAGCTCGGCATACACCGCAGCCTGGTCGTCTTCATCGACCGTAGCCTGATCGCCAAAGGTAATAGTCATGCCAACGTGGGTCTCATCGACATCGAATTTGATGGTGATGTCGTCGCAGTCGACCGCGGTGCAACCAAAAATGAAAGCCTCCTCGGCAGCCATGCGGATGTCCTCAATGCGATCGACAGACATAGAGCACAGGGCACCAACGTTGGCTGCCGTCATGCGCACAAGGCGAGCGAGACGCGGGTCACCGGCAACGGTCAGCGTGATAGGGCAGGTTGCTTCGCTACTCATCGCAGGACTCCTCAGAGGTCTCGGCGGGCGTGTAAGTGTAATACTGAGCCGGCTTGGCTGAAGACTTCTGAACCGCATCTGCGCCATCGGCGGGCTCGTCCTCCGCCATACCAATCAGGACGCGCTCGGTCGGCTGCTCGGCTTCTTCGGCGGCGGCGGAAAGCTTGCGCTCGGTGTCAGCTGCAGGAGCCTTCACCTTATTGAAGAGCTTCTGCACAGCACCGGCGGCAGAGTCGGTCACGCTCGACACAGCATTGCTGGCCTCGGCCATGCTGCCCGTAACCTCGGAAATGTCGCGAACCACAGCTTCGACCTCTACGAGATTGGAGGTAAGGGCATCAACTGCCGTCTTGCTCGACTTAAGCAGCGGCTCCATCTGGGCAAGCGCCGGCGTAAGCTCATCGACAGCGCCATCGAGCTTTGCCACCACAGGCTGAGCCTCGGCGATGGTGTTGTTGAGGTCGTTCACGGTCTTATCGAGCGAGTCGACAACATTGCGGGTCTTGCGCAAGGTAAGCGCGAGCTCAGCGATGGCCCACACGCCGGCAACGGCGAGCAGCAGCAGGGCGATTTGAATGGGACTCATACAAGCCTCCCAAAGGAATCGAAATACAGACGCTTTTCATGGTACCCCAAAGGGGACCGAACATGCCAAGAGCAGCAACGTGGGACAAAATTATCAGCAGCTACTTCGGCGCATTCCCGCTGCGGTCGCGTTCGCTTTGCTCTACGCGCCACTCTTCCCAGCCGCGCCCGGCAGGCTGCCAGAACGCACCGCGCTCCAGCCCCTCGGGCAAATAGCGCTGATCGACCCAGCCTTCGGGATAATCGTGCGGGTATTTATACACACCGTAGTCGTCGCTGCCTGGGCGATGGCGATCGCGCAGATAACTCGGCACCTCGCGAAGCCCACTAGAGCGGATATCGGCAAGCGCCGCATCGATCGAAGCCTCACACGCGTTGGATTTTGGCGCCAAGCACACATAGAGTGCAGCCTGAGCCAGGTTAATGCGGCACTCGGGATAGCCAATGACCTCGGCAGACTTAAACGCGGCATGTGCCACCAAAAGCGCCTGCGGGTCGGCGTTGCCAACATCCTCAGAAGCATGAATCATAATGCGACGGGCGATAAACTTAGGATCCTCCCCCGCATCGATCATGCGCGCAAGCCAGTAGACCGTGGCATCGGGATCGCTACCGCGCATGGACTTAATGAACGCACTGATGATGTCGTAGTGCATGTCGCCGTTTTTGTCATACGTAAAACCGCGACGCGGATTGGCAATCTTTACGTCATCCACGGTGATGGGATAACGCTCCCCCGCCGCCGGCGCTGGCTTTCCCTCGGTATCGGGACGCGTGACGGCAATCTCGCTCGCAAGTTCGAGCGTCGTGAGCGCCGAGCGAGCGTCACCCGCTGCCAGCGTGCAGATGGTTTTAACCGTATCCTCATCGACCAAGAACTTGCCGTTCAAACCCTGCGGAGCCTCGAGTGCACGCTCGATCAGCGTGGCAATGTCCTCGTCTTTAAGATGCTCAAGCTCCACCACGCGACCGCGCGAGAGCAATGCCGAGTTGACCTCGAAGTACGGATTCTCCGTCGTGGCGCCAATCATAATAACGGTACGGTTCTCAACCGCATGCAGCAATGCATCCTGTTGTGACTTCGAAAAGCGATGAATCTCGTCGATAAACAGGATGGTGCGACGGTCGT
>USKL01000045.1 GCA_900555225.1 uncultured Collinsella sp. | reverse complement strand
GCATCCATCAGGCTCACGTAGCGAATCGACGGATCCCCATACATCGCGTAGTAATAATTGCCCGTGCGCGCGCTAAAGCATCCGGTGTAGATAGTCTTCTCGAACTTGCCATCGCCCATCCTGGACGCTCCCTCGATCATCACCACGCCCTCGAGCGAGCGGAACATGCGAACGACGTTTTCGGTCTCGCTCTCCTTTTGCGGGTAATTGGCATTGAGGTACGCCGCCTTTACAAAACGGCTCGGCGAATAGCAATCGCCCGGAATGCCGCGCATGCCGGCACCGGCTCCATAGGGCTTGAGCTCGGCGCCACGCCATGTCGCCGTCTGCGGAAAATCGCTTGTGGCGGTGATATAGGTGCGCAGGTTTTCCATGTGCCACGGGAAGGTCGGCTGGTTGGCAAGGGTGTCGACCGGATCGTCGTATACATGCAGGCCGTCAGCCATCATCTCGACCACGATGCTGCGCTGGCTGTCGCCGATAATCCAATGGAGCAGCGACACGCCCAGCCCCTCTCCGGCAGATTTGGCGACAATCACCGTGTCGCGCAGCGCGGCCTCGACCTCATCGACCGTCGAGAACGTCGCTGCCACCCACAGGGGGAACTCATAGGCCGCGATATTGGTCTTGCCGTCGACAGGGTCCTCGGCATACTCGGCATAACCCGGGAAATTGAGACCCGCCACGGCGAGGCCCGCATCGTTGCCGCAATCGAAGAACATAGGGTAGTTCCTGTAATCGATGCACATACCGATCACCGCGTGCGCCGCTGTCGCGTCGTCGATAAACGAATACGGAATGTGAAACCCGCGCGGCATCACGCGAACCTGTTGGCCGTAGTCAAAGCTCCAGTCGAGATTGCGGCCCAGATACATGTGGCCAGAATTATCGGTGAATCGAATACTCGTACACATAGCGCCTCCTAGCTTTACGTTCTTGCTAATTTCATTGTCTCCAAACAAAAAGGCGCTAAACACAAAAGCCCGGACATGACAACAATGTCATGCCCGGGCTATTCAAGCAGGATAAACTCAACCAAGTTAACCCCGCAGGTCGTCTAAGGGGTCAAAGTGCCGCAGATTGCCACGAAAGAGGAGCGAAGCGTACTTAAGGTACGCGAGCGACGATTGAGCGGCAAGGTGCGGTGCTTTGGTCCCCTTAGACCAACTTTCCAAGACAGTGATCGATCATATGCTGGATCATCTGTGCCTCAAAGCCCGCGTAGTCGCGGCGGCACTCCTTCATCTTGCCGTCGACGATCTGGTCAAAGGCAACCTTGCACTTGATGTAGCGCGTGGACTTGGTGACCTCCCCGTGCGTCAGGCAGCTCTCCTCCATCTTGCTGGCACCCAGGCCAAACACCAGACGGGGGTTGTAGAGCACATGGGGCTCGCCGGCGTCGTCCAGATAGACGCAGACCTTCTTGGTGACGCCGATCTGGTTGGCGGCGAGGCAGCCGGCATCGTCGAGCGACTTGATGGTATCGATCAGGTCCAGTGCCACCGACTCGTCCTCGACGGTCGCGACCTCGCAACGCTGGGACAGAATAGCCTCGTCGTGGCAGAGCTCTTTAATCATACGTTCCTCCATAGGGGTCGTTGTAACTGCTTAAGTATACGGTACCCACACATTTTCATGCGAAAAATACCGTCCGTCTGCTACAAAGCGCCGAACATCAACATGCGAGGAACAACAGCGTCGTAAAGGGGCTATAGTGGGTGAGTTCGTGTCAATCGGCCTAAACTCGGGGCCGAACAAGGAAAGGGTATGCATGGACGAACTATTTCACGTCAGCGAGCGCAAGTCCACAATCGGGACCGAACTCCGCGCTGGACTGACAACATTCCTGGCGATGGCCTACATCATCGCCGTCAACCCCGCGGTGCTCTCGGGCGCCGGCATCGATGCGGGAGCGCTCGCCTGCGCCACCTGCCTGGGCGCCGGCATCATGACCATCTGCATGGGCATCTTCGCCAACCGCCCGCTCGCCTGCGCGTCGGGCTTAGGCGTCAACGCGATGATCGCCGGAATCACCACCACCGTCTGCGGCGGTGACTGGCATGTGGCCATGAGCGTCATCTTCCTTGAGGGCGTCGTCATCTTGCTGCTCGTGCTTTGTGGCCTGCGCGAGGCCATCATGGACGCCATCCCCGTGGTTCTGCGCCACGCTATCTCGGTGGGTCTGGGCCTGTTCATCGCCATGATTGGCCTGTGCGATGCCGGCATTATCACCGCTGGCGCCGGTACACTCGTCGGTCTGGGCGACATCACCTCCCCCACCTTCATCGTCGGCATCATCTCCATCCTGGTGACGGTCGCCCTCGCCTGCCGCAACGTCCCCGGCTCGCTGCTCATCGGCATCGTCGTCGCCGTCATCGCCGGTATCCCCCTAGGTGTGACCCAGGCTCCGACCGGTATCATCGCCCCGCTCGACTTCTCGAGCATCGGTGGCCCCATCGCCGACGCCGGCGGCATGCCCGCCATCGTCAAGGTCCTTACCGACCCCGCGCTCCTCGTCATCTCGTTCTCGCTGCTCATGAGTGACTTCTTCGACACCATGGGCACCGCGATGGCCGTGGCCAAGCAGGGCGAGTTCCTCACCGACGACGGCAACGTCGAGAATATCAAGGAGATCCTGATCGTCGACTCCGCCGCCGCTGCTGTGGGCGGTTTCATGGGCGTCTCCTCCATCACCACCTTCGTCGAGTCCACCTCTGGCGCAGCCGACGGTGGCCGCACGGGCCTCACCTCCGTCACCACCGGCGTGCTGTTCATTCTCGCCGCGTTCTTCTCCCCCATCGTCACCATCGTTTCCAGCGCCGCCACCTGCGGTGCTCTGGTCTACGTCGGCTACCTCATGATGAGCGAGGCCTCCGAGATCGACTGGTCCGACGTGTCGCAGGGTTTCCCGGCGTTCATGATTGTCGCCGGCGTGCCCTTCACCTACTCCATCTCTGCCGGCATTGGTCTGGGCTTTATCGCCTACGTGATCGTCGCACTCTTTAAGGGCGAGGCCTCCAAGATCAAGCCGCTCATGTGGATCGCAGCCCTCGCCTTCCTCGTCTACTTCTTCGTAGCGTAGGCGCAAGGTTCGCAATATCAAACAGCAAGGCGCGGAGTCGCATCGAGCGGCTCCGCGCCTTTCTTTTAGCGTCTGCCCCCGTGTCAACGTGCGACAATTGAGGCTGTCAATATCACAACACCGAGAGAAGCCTGCCTTGGAAGCGCATCATAAGCAGATAACCGTTTATTCAGAGTGTGCGGAAGGCGCGCCCGTCATCTATCTCCCCGTGGTTATGGGCAACGGTAGTGAAGTCTACGAGCGCTGCCGAGAGCTCGACTGCCCGCCGTTCACCCTTGTCGCCATTGGAGGGCTCGATTGGAATCGCGAGCTGAGCCCCTGGGAATGCGACGGAACTATACGAGATGCCGAGCCCTTTGGCGGACAGGCTGCTGGTTTTCTTGACGAGTTGTTGAAGCAGATAATCCCCCAGGCCGAATCATCGCTCCCGCAACCGCCCGCCTGGCGCGGCGTTGCCGGCTACTCGTTGGCGGGTCTTTTTGCACTGTGGGCACTTTGGCAAACAGATGTCTTTGAGCGCGTGGCGAGTGCATCGGGGTCGCTGTGGTTCCCCGGCTTTATCGACTATGCGCGCGAGCGCACGATGACGGCTACGCCCGACGCCGCCTATCTGTCGCTCGGTAAAAAGGAAACCAAGACGCCCAACCGCATGATGCGGCACGTACTCGACGATACGCGCGCGATGGAAGAGCTGTTTATCGAGCGCGACATCCCAACAACGCTGGAGCTCAACCCCGGCAATCATTTTGCCCAAACTGACCTGCGCATGGCGCGCGGCATCCACTGGATACTGACGCATTAAAAATGGCGTCCACGCGTACATACGCATGGACGCCATTTTTTGATTTAGCTGAACACAACTACTATTCGACAGTCTCCTCGAGTTTAGATACGGCGGGCGTCGAGGATTGGGACATGGAAGTCCTTTCATGATGGAAGGGCGATCAGGCATATCGGATAACCTGCCCGAACGATACGATCCGAACCATTGTACGTGATACACCATGTCTCGCGCGCGCCGTCACCTGCAAACGGTAGCGTTACTTCCAAACGCGCTCGGCAATGCGCTTGACCAGCGCGATCTTTGCCCACTGCTCGTCCTCGGTCAGCTTGTTGCCAATCTCGCAGCTGGCAAAGCCGCACTGGGGCGACAGGTACAGATTCTCGAGCGGCACGTACTTAGCGGCTTCGCGGATGCGCTCGACGATAACATCCTCGTTCTCGAGCTCTGCCGCCTTGGTGGTTACCAAGCCCAGCACGACCTTCTTGCCGGGAGCGACGTACTTGAGCGGCTCAAAGCCGCCGGCGCGCGGCGTGTCGAACTCCAGATAGAACGCATCGACATTCTCATGTGCGAACAGATACGGAGCGATAGGGTCGTAGCCGCCTTCAAAAGCGTAGGTGGAGTGGTAGTTGCCGCGGCACACGTGCGTGTTGATGACCAGATCGTCGGGCTTGCCCTCGATGGCGGCATTGTTGAGTGCCACGCCCAGCTCGCTTACCTTTTGCAGGTCGACCGGGCTCATGCCGGTTTTGGCGACAAAATCGGTATCGCAGTAGATGCCCCAGGTGCAGTCATCAAACTGGATGTTGCGGCAGCCTGCTGCGTACAGGTCGGCGATCACCGTGCGATAAGCGGCTGCAATGGCGTCGGCAAGCTCCTCATCGGTCTTATAGACAGCGCGCAGGCTCTCCTGCTGGCCGTCGCAGCGATCGAGCGTGACCTCAGAGAACGTCTGGATCGGCGCCGGAATGGTCTGGCGTACGACCTGGCCCTCCCCCTCAAGCGCCTTGACGAACTTAAAATGCTCGACGAACGGGTGGTTCTCGCCGCTAATGGGACCAGTAACCACGGCGGTGTCGGCCGTCGTCTCCTCATCATGGAACATATAACCCGTGCGTGAGGTGCGGCGCTCAATGCCGTTGAGGCCCCACATAAAATCGAGGTGCCAGTAGCTGCGGCGGAACTCGCCATCGGTGATCACCTGCAGGCCGGAGGCCTTCTGCTTGGCCACCAAATCGCGAATGGCATCGTCCTCGACGGCCTTAAGGCCGGAAGCGTCGAGTTTACCCGCGACATAGGCGGCACGGGCGTCCTTTACAGCCTGCGGACGAAGAAAACTGCCGACGATATCGGCGCGAAACGGCGCGTTCGGTTGAATCGAAGTGCTCATAGATATCTCCCTTTGCATTGGATGCTTTACTGGGACAGAGTATGAGCGCTCATATGACCATCGTAAAATATACGTTTATAACAGTTTGATATAGATGCTTCCTATATCAGTCTGGACTGCCATAAAGAGACTTGAACTGTGCGGAGCACAGCAGCCTAGATATGCTGACGAATCGCGTCGATATAGGCCCGACCGTAGCGCGTGAGCGTCGTGTTCTTGCGCGTGATGATGCCAATCTCCATGTACTCGTCCACGTCGAGCGGAATCGAGATAATGCCGGGACCGTTGAGCTCGTGGCTGATCACGCCCGAGCATACCGTGTAGCCGTTGAGGCCCATGGCCAAATTGAACAACGTCGCACGGTCGCGCACGCGGATATTTTTGCGACGCTCGAACGTCGAGGTCAGCTCCTCGGAATAGTAAAACGAGTTGTAGCTGCCCTGCTCGTAGGACAGGAACGGGTAGTCTTCCAGATCCTCGAGCGTCACGCTGGAGCGGTCCGCCAGCGGATGGTCGGCGCAGACGAAGACATGCGGCGTGGCGCAGAAGAGTCCTTCGAACACGAGCTCGTTGGCCACCAGCATGCGCTCGATGACCTCGCGGTTATGCTCGGATAAGTACAGGATGCCCAGTTCGCTTTTCATATGCGCGACATCCTCGATAATCTCGTGAGTCTGCTCCTCGCGCAGGGTGAAGTCGTAACGCGCGGCATCGAACTCGCGGATCACGTCGACAAACGCGTTGACGGCAAAGGAATAATGCTGGCAGCTCACACTAAAGTGCGGCACCTGCTCGGATGCGCCCTTGTACTTGCCCTCGAGCAGGTCGGCCTGGTCGAGTACCTGGCGCGCATAGCCCAAGAAGGTCTCGCCTTCCTCGGACACAATGACGCCCTTGTTGGTGCGCTCAAAGATGTGCACACCCATCTCGTTTTCGAGGTCGCGGATCGACGCGGTAATCGAGGGCTGCGACACAAAGAGCCGGCGCGAGGCCTCGGTAATGCTTCCGCATTCGGCAACTTTGACGACATATCTGAGCTGCTGGAGCTTCATGGCTGTCTCCTTAGCTGTTCGCGAGATTCGCGTCGGCTGCACCCTCCTGACGCATAAACGACGGCATCTCCCCCGTCGTGGCGCAGGCGGCAATCTGATGCAGAGCCCCGGCAACCGCATCATCTGCCGCGGCGCCGATATGCCAGCGTGCGGCAGCCGTGACGGCTTCGTTGGCATTGGCGACTGCAACGGAGTTGGGAACGGCATCGATCATGGGCAGATCGTTATCGGAATCGCCAAATACGGCCACCTCGTCGGGCGTCAGGCCCAAGGCGCGCGCCAGCTCCAGCGCAGCGCAGCCCTTGTCCCAACCATCCGGAAGGATGTCAAACAGGCGCACGCGGTTGTTGGGAAACACAAGCGAGAGTTCCGGCACCTCAACGGCAACGCGCTCGCGTAGCTCCGCGAGCTCCTCACGCGAACGGGCACTCCAGATATTCGCCTTAAACACCGGCGCGCCATCGACGACGGGACGACACGGGGCCTCTTCACCTTTGAGCCACGCATTGCCGCCCGACTCCATAGCGCGACGCACACGCTCGGGATTGCTCGTCACGCAATAGGCATCGTTGCCCCAAAAGTCATCGCCCAGGCTATAGACTTTTAGAAATGTATCGTCGGTCTCTTGCTCCAGATAGTCGGCCAAACGCATCAGAGCATCGTTGTCGATTGCACGCGAAGCGACTACTTCGCCGTCGACAAACATCACCTGGCCGTTACAGAACGCACCGGTCGAAAAACACTCGGAACGGTTTTTGAACATCCAGCCCATCGCGGACGGCTGACGACCCGAAACCGGCCCAAAGTGCAGACCCGCCGCCTGCATGGCATGAATACCCTCAATGGCGTAGTCGCTGGCGCCGTCATGCCCGGCTGGAATCAGCGTATCGTCCATATCGGTCAGCACAAGTTTGATCATAGAGTCCCCCAGTCATTTTCACCGTATCCATTGTAACGGTGCGCTAGTATAGGGAACAACAGATTCGATGCGGGAGTGCCGGCGGTGCAAACCACAAGGCTGAGAGGGCATGGGGCCCAATCCTTTGAACCTGTCAGTTAATGCTGGCGTAGGGAGCATGCCGCCTTTACAGGGGCGCTGTCTATGCACAGCGCCCCTTTTCTATGCCAAGGAGGCATGTGCAGTGATTGATTCGGAACAGCTTAAGCAACATGTGATCAAGGCCGTGGATGAGATTCGCGCTACCAATCCGATGGCCGGTTCCATCACCAACACGGTGACGATCGACTTTGTCGCCAACGCACAGCTCGCCGTGGGCGGATCGGCCGCCATGGTCTATCTGCCCGACGAGGGCGAGGCGCTCGTTGCCGGCGGCGGCGCCATCTATCTCAATATGGGCACGCTCTTCCCCATCTACGAGCAAACGATTCCCCGCGCGGCCAAGGCGGCACACGACGCCGGCAAGCCCTGGGTGCTCGATCCGGTGGGCCTGGGTATCGGTAGTCTGCGCACCCAGTTGGTAAACGAACTCAAGCAGTACAAGCCCGCCATCGTGCGCGGCAACGCCTCCGAGATCATCGCGCTCGCCGGCCTGTGGGGTCTTGAGGGCGAGGCGGCCGATCTGAGCCGCGTGCGCGGTGTCGATACCACCGACACGGTAGACGCCGCCCGCGATGCCGCCGTGGCGCTCGCCCGCTACACCGGCGGCGCCGTTGTGGTCTCGGGCGAAGTCGACCTGATCACCGACGGCACAACCGTGGCCAAGTCCCACGGCGGCAGCCCGCTCATGTCCAAAATCACCGGCTGCGGCTGCTCGCAGGGAGGCGTGCTGGCCGTGTACGCCTGTGCCGCCGACCCGTTTACGGCAGCCATCTGCGGCACCGCCGTCTACAACGTTGCCGGCACGCGTGCCGCCGCTGTCGCCGATGCCCCGGCAAGCTTTAAGGTCGCCTTTATCGACGAACTCTACCGCGCAACCGCCCAAGACATTGCCGACAACCGACTCGAGCTCGAGGAGGCATAGGCCATGTCCGATCCCGCAACCAATACCGGCATGAACACGCTCGTCGCCGTGGCCATCGCCCCCTGCGGCACCGGCGATGAGCTGTCCGCCGAGGTCGCCGAAGTCGTGCGCGTCATTCGCGAGAGCGGCCTTCCCAACCGCACCACCTCGATGTTCACCGAGATCGAGGGCGACTGGGACGAGGTCATGCAGGTCGTGCGCGACGCAACCTTTGTGTTGGCGAGCAAGGGCATCCGCACCGAAGTCGTGCTCAAAGCCGATATTCGGCCCGGATTTACCGACACCATGACCGGCAAGCTCGAGCGCATGGAAGCACAGATCAAAAAGCAGGAGGAAGCACAGTGAGCATCCGCGACAACCTTGATATCTCGGCTTATCTGGTACTCGGCCCCGAAAACACGCTGGGACGCCCCGTGGGCGATGTGGTGGCCCAGGCGCTCGACGCAGGCTTTACCTGCATCCAGGTGCGCTCCAAGGTGGCAAGCGCCCGCGAGATCATTGCGCTGACCGGCGACGCCGCGCAGGCAATCGCTCAGGCCGGCAAGACCGGTCAGGTCGCCTTGCTCATCGACGACCGCCTTGACTGTGTGCTTGCCGCACGCGAGCAGGGTATTGCTGTCGACGACGTGGCGTGCGCCCTCGAGGTCGGTGCCGACGGCGTGCACGTGGGCCAGAGCGACATTCCCGTCGAGGTCTGCCGCAAGCTGCTGGGCCCCGATGCCATTGTGGGCCTTTCGGCCCGTTGCGAGGAGATGCTCGAGTACGTCAAGACCGCCGATATGAGTTTGGTCGACTACCTTGGCATCGGCCCACTCCACGAGACCGAGACCAAGCGCGACTGCGGACGCGCGGCCGACGGCTCTATCATCACCAAGAGCTTTGAGGACCTGGCCGCGCTCCATGCGGCAAGCCCCGTGCCCATCGTGGTGGGCGGCGGCGTCAAGACGGCCG
>USKL01000044.1 GCA_900555225.1 uncultured Collinsella sp. | reverse complement strand
TGCGTACATCACCGCCTTAATCGTATGCATGCGATTCTCCGCTTCTTGGAAAACACGAGATTTATCGGACTCAAAAACCTCGTCCGTGACTTCCATTTCGGTGACTCCAAACTTCTCAGCAATTTCGGCACCAACAGTAGTATTAGTATCGTGGAAGCTCGGAAGGCAGTGGAGGAAAATCGCCTCGGGCTTTGCCATAGACATCACCTCAGCGGTCACACGATACGGCGACATTAGCTTAATGCGGCTTTCCCACAGCTCTGCGGGCTGACCCATGCCAACCCAAACATCCGTGTAAATTACATCGGCATCACGAGCGCCTTCCTCAATATCCTCTGTAATGGTAATCGTCGATCCATGCTCGGCCGCAATACGACTACATTCTGCAAGGAGTTCAGGGTCATAGGATGTAGCCCCCTCCGAATTTCCCCCGATTGGGCCGCAAGAACAGTAGTTAATGCCGAGCTTAGCGCAAATGACCATGAGCGAATCGGCGACGTTTCCGGCCGCCTTACCAAAAAATGTAAGTTTCCTGCCCTTAATCTCTCCAAACTCTTCACGCATGGTCAGAATATCGGCAAGCACTTGAGTCGGGTGAAATTCAGTAGTCAGCCCATTCCAAACGGGAACCCCAGCTTTTGCAGCAAGCTCCTCAACCTTCGTCTGCTCAAAGCCGCGGTATTCAATTCCGTCATACATGCGGCCAAGGACGCGAGCCGTGTCCTCAATCGACTCCTTTTTGCCCATCTGGGACGAGCCCGGATCCAAATAAGTTACACCCATGCCAAGGTCAAGTGCACCAACTTCGAAGGCGCAACGAGTACGCGTGGAAGTCTTCTCAAATAGCAAAACAATATTCTTACCTTCAAGGTATTTATGCGGAACACCGGCACGCTTCATGCTTTTGAAGTTAGCAGAAAGCTCAAGCAGATACTCAATCTCTTCCGTCGTGTAATCAAGCAGCTTCAGAAAACTGCGCCCAGCGATGTTAACACCCATATTCGCCATCTCCTATCACAGTGGATTTGCAACTAAATATCTTCGCGCCAGAGGGGCATGCTCATGCAGCGCGGGCCGCCACGACCGCGGGACAGCTCCTCGGAGGGAACGACCAAAAGTTCCAAACCGTTCTTGTAGAGCTCATCATTTGTGACAACATTGCGCTCGTAAACACAGACTTTACCAGGAGCAACGGCAAGAGTGTTCGACCCGTCGTTCCACTGCTCGCGAGATGCCTCAACCATATCGCCGGCACCGCACTCAATAAGCTGCACCTTCTCCACGCCAGTAGCCATTTCAAGAATATGTTCAAGCGTGTCATCAATCTCTTGAACAGCGACCATTCCCTCAGAGTCACCACGAGTCAGACGATAAACACGAAGGGTCTCAAAAATACCGGGATAAACTGTGAACTTATCGAAATCCACCATGGTGCAAACGGTGTCAAGATGCATGTAAGCATAGCCGTTGGGGATTTTAATAGCGTAAACGGTATCGATCTCAGAATTCCCAGATCCCCAGAACAAATTCTTTGCAAGCTCCTCAATCGCAGCCGCCTCAGTTCGCTGGCTAATTCCAATAGCCAAGGTATGAGCGTTAATGTTAAGCACATCACCGCCCTCGATATGCCAGGGATTCTTATGGTCGTACCAAATCGGAGTCCCTACATAATCGGGATGGTATTTGAAAATCGCTTCATAGAAGGGCACTTCACGATCTCGCTGTTTCCAATACATATGGTGAAGCAGAACGCCTTTGCCCACGGAAGCAAGAGGATCGCGAGAGAAATACGAGCTCGGAAGAGGCTTCAACACCAAATCATCGGGCTTCGCATCCTCATTATCCATCATACTAAGCGTAGTCGAGACGCGAGGCAGCTCAAGGTCACGATAACGATACCCCCCCATAGCCTCAAGTACAAACTGATACGAATCTGAAATAGCGTCGAGCTTTTCACGAACAGCCTGCTCAAGCAGAGGATTGACAATCCCGCTCTCAGCCATAAATGTATCGGTAAACTCAGCGCGAGCCGAGGGGCATGCATCCAGCGCCTCAGCAACGAGTTTCTCCATATAGAGAACCTCAACACCTTCACTCCTCAGAAGATCCGCAAAGGCATCATGCTCCTTTTGAGCCACATCAAGATAGAAACAGTCGTGAATCCAGACATCCTCGAACTCTTCCGCCTTTACGTTCACAAGGTCACGACCGGGGCGGTGAAGCACAACTTTCTTGAGCTTACCAATCTCGCTGTGTACATTCAGTCCTTTAGACATTCCTGTTACTCCATTTCAGCCATGAAACCTACAGGGCAATAAGTCCCGAGATTGCTACGAATACGATATTGATGAGCGACACGACCAAGAAGAATTTCCAAACGGTCTTCCACCACTGGCCAAGCTTGATCTTACACACGCCCAAACCCGCTACAAGAATGGCGCTAGTAGGACAGATCAAAGACATCGTCGCGCTACCCATGGAGAGAGCCCACACGGCAGCCTCGGGATTAAGGCCCATGAGTTCGGTCAAAGGTCCAAAAATGGGAGCGGTCAGTGCTGCAAGGCCAGATGAGCTGGGAACCAGAATCGCCAGGAGGTTCTCAACCGCATAAAGAAGCGTAGTAAAGAGAACCGCCGGGATGCCGCCCAGACCAGTAGCGAGCGCATTGAGGATGGTATCAATGATCATGCCGTCAGAGGCAATGACAAGGATGCCACGCGCAAGTCCAACGACAATTGCCGAGAAAGCAAAGTCAGCGATACCCGCAACAAATTCCTGAGCGATGACGTCCTGACTAAAGCCCGCAATAACACCAGCCAACAGGCCCATGGCCAAAAAGACCGCAGAAATCTCGTTCATATACCAGCCCTGGGTCACAAGTCCCCAGATGATAAGGCACATACCAGCGATAAATACCGCAAGCACGCCTTTTTGACGACCCGTAAATTCCGCGTCAAGGGCAGATTCATCGGCAGCGAACTCGACTTTCTTGGTGATATCATCCTCAAATGTGATCGATGACTCAGGGTTCTTCTTTACCCTTCGTGCATAGAGGACAACCCAAGTAATTGCAACGGCGGTCAAAACAACCCAGGCAATCATACGCAGCCACAGCTGGGGGTTGCCCTGAATACCAAGAATACCTTGCGCAATGAGAACATTAAACGGATTAATCGTTGAGGCGATGTAACCCGTGCGCGCTCCAACGAACACGACCATGAACGCCGTCATCGAGTCGAAGCCCATAGCCATCATAATTGGCATGAAGATCGCAAAGAACGGAAGAGTTTCTTCCGCCATGCCAAAGCTCGTTCCGCCCAATGCAAAGAGAACCATCGCAATAGGAATAATTAGAATGTCTTTGTTCTTAAAGCGGCGAACGACACGACCCATTCCGCTCGTGATAGCGCCCGTTTTAGTAATAACCTGAAACGAACCGCCCACAATCAAGATGAATGCAACGACCTCAATTGCCTCTTGTATACCGCGCGTTGGAGCCTGAAGAACATCGAAGACGCCTTGTCTGAGATCTACTTCATCCCCGGTTTCCTCGTCAATATATGTCTTTTCACTCTGCTCATACGTACCTGCGACAGTGACTTCACGACCGTTCACCTCCTGACGCTGATAGGACCCAGAGGGAACAATCCACGTGAGAACAGCGAAGATGACCATAAGTGCAAAGATGATCGCATATACGTGCGGGACCTTGAACTGCTTGATGCCTTTCGAACTTTCCGCTGCCATTTCTCCTCCTTCATTCCTTTTCCCATCTATCCAGCTGGCACCATAAATGTATGAGGTTGCTCAGCGTTGGTCGGCCAACCATCGCCATCGTGTCGCTTTTCACCTATGAACGGCAGCTAAAGTGACGTTATTAATCAATCTGATATTTAAAATTGATGTTATTTATCAATTACATACGTCTTTTAACTTTTCCGCAACACAACAAGGAACCTGCCTTAGCCTTATATAAAAACCAGCAGGACAGGAGACAGACATGCAAGGCGTACACATAACAAATGAAATCGGTCATTTAAAAGCCGTACTTGTCCATCGACCTGGAGCTGAAACACAAAACTACCCTGATGCCGACTTCAGCCAAGTTTTCTCCCTGCGAAAATGGAGCGGTCGTTTTGACCTCGACAAAGCAATATATGAGCACGATTCCATGGTTCAATTACTTAAGAAGCATGGCGTAGAAACCATTGAAATTAGGGACCTTCTCGAAGACTCACTTGAAACTGAGCCCCAATCACTTAAATATTTTATTGATGACTACCTCCGTTGCAGCGGAGCAACAGGCAGAGAGTTCCTCGAGACAATAACCCAGCTGTTTGAGAACGCTAAGAACACCCAGGAATTGGTGAATATAGTACTTAACGGCATTCGCTTTGGAGACACTGAGCTATGTTCAAACCAGTCGGAAACACTACGAGCGCTCGTGCACGAGCAATTTGACCCCGCCTCGCTCTTGGTCAATCCCCTCAACACGCTTTTTTTCACTCGTGATCCTGCTGTGGTAGTCGGAGACGGCATCATCCTAAATCATATGTATTGGCCTGAGCGTGATCGTGAGGTCGCCTTATACCGGCAGATATTCACCCACCACAAGATCATGGGAGAAACCCCAGTATGTGATTTGAACAGGAGTAGTTACCATATCGAAGGCGGAGACATTCTTGTTATCAGTGCTAAGACAATTTTAGTTGGAATCTCTGACCGAACTGAACCCGCCGCCGTCGAGTCACTTGCAAAAGAGCTCCTGACCTCAAATAAATTCCAGACCACCGAGCTAATTGCGATTCGAGTCCCCTCTGACGGGCTGCGTATCCACCTCGATACGTTCATAAGTAGAATTGATCACGACGCGTTCCTCATCGATCGTGAGATATGCAATGCCGTTGATGCATACAGCATTCAACTAAAACGATCCGGAAAGGGCCTTACGATCACTCCTATCGATCGCACGATTCCGGAAATACTCTCTGCAGCCTGTTGCGAACCAATAAAAGTAATTGACTGCGGAGGCGGGAATCAAACCGCCTACGAAAGAGAGCGCCGGAACAACGCAACGTCTATCCTTGCGCTCTCGCCAGGAAAACTATGCGTATATGAAGAAAACGTTTGGACCAACGAAGCGCTTGAGAAAGCAGGAATGGAATTATTCCCGTTATCCATTGACGAGCTCACCAAAGGCTATGGTGGCACAAACTGTCTATGCCTCCCCCTGTGGCGAGAGGATCTATAGCCATGGGCTTCGGGGCAAATATTCGTAAACTCCGCACCATGGAGCATCTTGGTCAGGCGCAACTTGCAGAGATGTTGGGGGTATCTAAAGAGACCGTTTGTCGTTGGGAAAAAAGTCGGTATGCCCCCCGTGAGCGCCATATTGAAAAGTTACAAGCGCTCTTCGGTTGCACCCGCGATGAACTTGTTGGCGAGGAAAACGGTTTGGCCGTAAAGCTCGCAAATAAAAGAATCGTCACCGACGAAGACCCTGCTATCCACGAAATGGAGGGCGCATTTCCCGTCATCGATATCGAATCGCAAAAGCGCCGCATCACGCACAGCCAACAAAATGCTTGCGCGCCCGTAGACGTAGCCAAGCGTCACCCACATAGCGTTTTCGTTAAAATCAAAGGTGACGAAATGTCCCGCATTTACCCTCCCGGCAGCTTACTACTTGTCGATACCACCGCAAAGCCTTGGAACGGCTGTGCTGTATTGGCGCTCGCAGACGGTAAAACACCGGTAATTAGGCGATTTGCAGAAGGAAACGACATGATTGTGCTGTCGTCCCATTCATATGCAACAGCAAGTCCGGATCTGATGTTTAACAAACGGAGGATTAGAATCATAGGAGTCGTCGTTTGGTATCAAGCGAGCCACGATCACACGCTTAATTAAATCGACTTTCCCAAAAACGACCGTACCGCACAGACAGCTCAAGGCCCCAGCCCAAATGAACTACTTTTTGGCGGCTTTGCGCTCGTCGCGGATACGGGCGCGGTCCATGGCCGCCTCGACAGCCGAGAAGCGGCAACCACAGTAGTTCTGCCGATACATGCCAAGCTCGCGCGAACGGCGTGTCGCCTCGGGGTAATACGGGCGAAAATCGCGAATCACCGGGGTGAGCCCATGTGCCGCCGCCAAGTGCTCGAGCACGTCATTGCAGGTGTCGAACAGCTGATACGGCGAGACGGCGAGCGTCGTGCCCACAAACTCAAACCCGCGCTCCTGGGCCACACGGCACGCCTCGGCCAGACGCAGGGCATAGCATGCGCGACAGCGACGGGCTCGATCGGCGCCCAGCGGGGCCACGCCGGCCTCCCAGCGCTCCCGGTCCTCCCCCGCCTCGATAAGCTCGATGTCGCCATCGGCACACCACCGGCGCAGCTCGTCCAAACGCCGCTGCCATTCATCGTGCGGCTGAATATTGGGGTTTGTCCAGCAGATTGTGGGCTCAAACCCTTCCTCGCGCAGCAGGCGGACCGGCTCAAGAGAGCACGGCGCACAGCAGGCGTGCAACAACAACGGCTTCATCGACATCTCCTCACCCGAAAAAGCGCACGCCGAAGGACGTGTCCTCGCAGGCGACAATGCGGCGGTCGCGCAAGATGGTCCGCACGTAATACCAGTCGCCCACACAGCCCGACAAATGCAAGCCGGTCGCCAGGTAGCACAGCAGCGGATAGCCCGAGAACGCAAACCCCAGGGCAAACGCTGTCGTCACAACAACCGTCGGTGCCAGGCAAACTGCCACGTACCGCCGGCGCGAATACACCACGCCCTCGGCGCAGGCATAGATCATCGCCGTCTCGCGATTCGCCCCAAAGGTCACCTTCGCGCCCACAGGCGCCAGCAGCTTAAAAAACACACCGTGCACCAGCTCGTGCACGGCAAATGACGCCGCCGAAACCGCAGCCAAGCCGACTATCCAGCCCACGACAGCCATCCAGCCGCCCGCGTCAGCCGCATCCAAGTCCGCAGGCCCGCCCATAAGCATAAACACCGGCACCAGGCACACGGCAAATGCGCCGAGCACGGCCATCCCCCACACAAAGCAGGCGTGCAGAAAATCCTCGTCCTCAAACGCATGTATGTTGGAAATCTCATTCATAGCATCTTAGGATAGCGCCCCTGCCACGTACCCGTCCGCATGTGCGATAATGTCGAACGATATGCACGAATTGACCACCGCGTCGCCAGGCCTTGCGCCCGGCCGCGCTCTCACCATATGCGAAGGAGTCCCATGGCATCCAAATACTCCATGAACGACCGTCCCAGCTGGCCTCGCCGCGCCATCGTTACCGCCGGCGAGCCCTACGGCAACAAGGGCCTTCACTTTGGCCACGTCGGTGGCGTCTTTGTCCCGGCCGACTTCTTCGCCCGCTTCCTGCGCGACCGTCTGGGCCGCGAGAACGTCATCTTCACCTCGGGCACCGACTGCTATGGCTCGCCCATCATGGAGAGCTACCGCAAGCTCAAGGAGAACGAGGGCTACGACAAGTCCATCGCCGAGTATGTCGAGTCCAATCACTCCCGCCAGGCCGCGACCCTCAACAACTACAACATCAGCTGCGATATCTACGGCGGCTCGGGCCTTGAGCCGGCTGCGCAGATTCACAACGAGGTGACCGCCGAGATTATCGAGCGTCTGCACGAACAGGGCACCATCTCCAAGCGCTCCACGCTGCAGTTCTACGACGCCAAGGCCGGCACGTTCCTCAACGGCCGCCAGGTGATCGGCCGCTGCCCCATCCAGGGCTGCAAGTCCGAGAAGGCTTATGCCGACGAGTGCGACCTGGGTCACCAGTTTGAGCCCGAGGAGCTCATCGCGCCCAAGAGCCAGCTCACCGGCGAGGTGCCCGAGCTGCGCCCGGTCGACAACCTCTACTTCGACCTGCCGGCCTACCTCGACTTTATGAAAACCTATACCGCCAAGCTCGCCCAGAACCCGCAGGTTCGCTCCGTGGTCTCCAAGACCATGGAAGAGTGGCTGCTGCCGGCCCAGCTCTACATCCAGAACAAGTTCCGCGAGGCCTTCGATGCCGTCGAGGATCAGCTTCCCGAGCACACCGTGCTGGAGCCCGAGGGCAACAAGAGCAGCTTTACCGTCACCTTCCCCAGCTGGAAGGAGCGCGACGATGCCCACGCGGTGCTCGCCAACGGCGGCGTGCGCTTCCGCAGCGGCAAGGCGCTCGTACCCTTCCGCATCACCGGCAACATCGACTGGGGCGTTCCGGTGCCCGAGGTCGATGGCGTCTCCGACGTCACCTGCTGGTGCTGGCCCGAGAGCCTGTGGGCTCCCATCAGCTATACGCGCACCGTGCTCGCACGCGATGCCAAGGCCGCCGGCGTGACCGAGGGCGTCGCCGCCCAGGATGCCGCCCTCATGGGCGAGCCCGCCGCCGATTCCACGCAGGTCCCCGCGCCCACCTACCAGCACAGCTCGCTCGACTGGCGCGACTGGTGGTGCTCGGATGACGCACAGATCTACCAGTTCATTGGCCAGGACAACATCTACTTCTATTGCATCGCGCAGACCGCCATGTGGGAGGCCCTGGGTTGGAACCTCACGCAGAGCACCGTCAGCGCCTGCTACCACCTGCTCTACATGGGCAAAAAGGCCAGCTCGTCCTCGCAGACGCCTCCCCCGCCGGCAGACGACCTGCTCAACCACTACACCTGCGAGCAGATGCGCGCGCACTGGCTGTCGCTCGGCCTGTCCGAGAAGCCGGTGAGCTTTAGCCCCAAGGCATACGACACCCGCGTGACCGGCAAGGACAAGGACGGCAACGAGGTGCACGCCTGCGACGACAAGCGCGTCATCGATCCGGCCCTTAAGGAAAGCGCCCTTTTGACCGGCGTCTTCAACCGCCTGGCCCGCAGCTGCTTCTACGGCGTCGCCGTCAAGGAGGGCGACGAGAGCCCCTATCGCAACGGTTGCATCCCCGCCGGCGCCGCCTCGGCCACCGTGGTGGAGGCCGCCGAGCAGGCCGCCCTCGCGTTTGAGCAGGCCATGTACAAGTTCGAGACGCACCGCGCGCTCGCTGTGTGCGACGACTACCTGCGCGCCGCCAACAAGCGCTGGAGCGACGCCTCCAAGGCTGCCAACAAGCTTGAGGGCGAGCAAGCCAATACCGCGATGACGCAGGCCCTCGTCGACGCCTTCACCGAGCTGCGCGTGGCGACCGTGCTCATGCACGGCATCGTGCCGGCCGGCTGCGAGCTCATCTGCGAGTACT
>USKL01000043.1 GCA_900555225.1 uncultured Collinsella sp. | reverse complement strand
AGACCTGATGCCCCGCCGCGATCTGCTTGTCCAGAAAGCCGTACATGTCGCGGCGCTTTTTGCCGGTGATGAACCACGTTTTGATGGGCTTGCGGCCCGGCGGCAGCTCGTCCAGCACCGAAATATCCAGGTCGCCGTACATGAGCAGCCCCAGCGTGCGCGGGATGGGCGTGGCGCTCATGACCAGCAGGTGCGGGCTTTGTGCCTTGCCCGCCAACAGGCCGCGCTGCCGCACGCCGAAGCGGTGCTGCTCGTCCGTCACCGCAAAGCCCAGCCGCGCGAATTCCACGCCCGCGCTCAGCACAGCGTGAGTACCTACCACCAGTTCCACTTCACCCGCGGCAATGGCCCGCAGCGCGGCCTTTTTCGCCGCGCCCTTCACGCTGCCCGTCAGCAGCGCCACACGGATGCCCAGCGGCGCCAGCAGCTTCTCGTAGAAATCGGCGCGCTTGGCGGCGTCGGCGGCCACCAGCACCTCCATGAGCATGTCGTTGACGTTGCCGCCGGCCACGGACTGAATCAGGAAGACGTCGGCGCCGCGGACGGTCTCGTCGTAGCGGGCGTAAATCTCACCGTTGGCGAACTGCTTTAGCGTAAGGCCCGAAAGCTCGACCCCAAGGTACTCAGCAATCTTCTGAGCGAGGGGACGGTTGGAGGAACCGGAATACACGCGGATGGACTTGCGCATATTCTCCGACTTCTCGGGATCATTAATCGGCATTACCCTTCTCCTTTATATCGAATGCCATATAGATGCCTTTTTGCATTGTAACCGCGCGACGGGGTTTATCGAGTCCTGATAACGTCTTTACCGTCAACGGACACGAACCGACCACTCATCCGGTTGCGCAGGTCACGATAGAAAAAGGAGCCGCCCCCCACGGGAACAGCTCCTTAGATGCTTGGTAAAACGTTATACCTCGTCGTCCTCGTGCAGACGGCGGCGGTAATCGGCGGCCCAGCCCTCAATGTTTACCTGACGGGCACGACCCAGGCCGAGTGCGTCTGCCGGGACCGGCTCGGTGATGACGGAGCCGGCGGCCACGAGCGCGCCGTCGCCGATCTGGGCGGGCGCGACCATCATGGTGTCGGAACCGATGAAGGCGTCCTTGCCGATGACGGTCTTGTGCTTGTGCACGCCATCGTAGTTGCAGGTGATGGAGCCCGCGCCCACGTTGACGCCGGAGCCCATAGTGGTGTCGCCGATGTAGGACAGGTGCGGCACCTTGGAGCCCTCGCCGATCGTGGACTTCTTGATTTCCACGTGCGTTCCGGCCTTGGATCCGTCGAGCATGTGGGTGCCCGGGCGCAGGTAGGCGCGTGGGCCGCAGTCGACGCCGTTCTCGATGACGGCCTCGATGGCGATAGTCTCATCGATGACGCAGCCGCTGCCGACGGTGGTGTCGGTGAGGCGGCTGTTGGGGCCAAGCTGGCACTCCTCGCCCACGGTGACGTGGCCGATCAGGTGCGTCTGCGGCCACACGACGGTGTCGCGGCCGATGACGGCATCGGGACCGATCCAGGCCTGCGTGGGATCGATGAACGTGACGCCCTCGGCCATCCAGTGCTCGTTGATGCGGTCGCGCGCGATGGCGGTGAGCTGCGCGAGCTGAATGCGGCTGTTGACGCCCAGGCCGTCGCGGTAGTCGTCGCAGTGGAAGATGGAGACCACCTGGCCGTGACCCTTGAGGATTTCGAGCATGTCGGGCAGGTAGTACTCGGACTGCGCGTTGTCGTTGCCGATCTCGTTAATGTGGGCGGCGAGCTGCGCGCCGTCAAAGGCGTAGCAGCCGGCGTTGCACTCCAGCAGCGTGGCGGCCTGCTCGGGCGTGCAGTCCTTCTGCTCGATGATGCGCTCGATCTGGCCGTCGGCGCCCAGCTTGATGCGGCCGTAGCCAAAGGGGTCGGGCGGGGTCATGGTCATGACGGTGCAGGCGAGCTCGCCGGTGGCGACGGTCTGCGCGAACTTGGCGACGGTGTCGGCGGTGATGAGCGGCAAGTCGCCGTTGAGCACGACGACGGGGCCTTGCGTGATGCCGCAGGCCTCGAGCGCGACCTTCACGGCGTGGCCGGTGCCCAGGCGCTCGGTCTGCTCGACGCACTCGACCTTGGTGGCGCTGTTGGCGTAGGCGCCGTCGATGAGGGCGCGCATCTCGTCGGCGTGGCTGCCGATGACGACCACGACGCGGCTGCAGCCGGCCTTGATGGTGGCGTCGACGATCCACTGGACCATGGGCTTGCCCAGGATCTTGTGCGAAACCTTGCAGTGGTTCGACTTCATGCGGGTGCCCTCGCCGGCGGCGAGGATAATTGCGGTTGCGTCCATGTGATCTCCTGTTACGTTATAGAGACGTGTGTTTGGAAACGATACACGGCGCAATATGATACCGCAGGCATATGTTGAGCGCGTAACGATTGATGCGTGAGGGCCGATGTCGGTGCCGCCGGCGTGACGTTTGTACTGCTTGCGTGCGGCGTTGGCGGTGCTGTGGAGCTGTCGTTTGAGCGAGGGGACGGGGGTGCCCGTGGACAACATACAAGAGGAGTTTGGCGGCGAGCCCGTCGCGGCGTTCTCGATGTCGCATCCGGCTGTGCCGGCACTCTATATAGTGCTGACGCTGGGGCTCACCATGTTCTCTATGCAGCCGGTGCTGATTGCGCTGTCACTTGCGGGCGGGCTGGCGTATGGATTTGCGACGCGTGGGGCTGCCCGCACGCTGGGCGCGCTTCGCTGGCAGCTGCCGGTGATTTTGATTATCGCGCTGGTCAATCCACTGTTTGGCACCTCGGGCTCGACGGAGCTGTTCCGCATTGGCATGCGCGCGGTGTATCTGGAGAGCATGGTATATGGCCTGTGCATGGGTGGGCTGTTTGTGGCGAGCGTGCTGTGGTTTGAGGCCGCGGCGTCGATGCTCGAATACGACAAGGTGCTCGCGCTGCTGGGTAATGCCGCACCGGTGATCGCGCTCATGATCTCGATGTGCATGAGGCTTATCCCGCAGTTTTTGCGCCGCGGTCGTACGGTGCTGGCGGTGCAGGATGCGATTGACGTGCCGGGGCGCGCGCCGGCCGATCCCGTGCGATCGCGCCTGCGGGCGTCGAGCGTGTTGATGGGCTGGGGCATGGAAGATTCGCTGGATCGCGCGGACGCGATGCGCTCACGCGGGTGGGGTGCCGCGACGCGTCGTACGACGTATGCGCGGTATCGACTGGGACTCAGCGACGTTGCCGCGCTGGTTGGGCTTGCGCTGTTTGGCGTGGCCACGGCGGCAGTGGCGTGGACCGCGACGACGCAGTATTCGTTTTATCCGCAGCTCTCGGTGCCGGCGCCGTGGCTGGGCTATGTCGTGTACGCTGCCTGGATGGTGCTGCCTTGCGCGTTGCACGCGATTGATGAGAAGAGGTTTGGCTGATGGCTCGGTTGGATAGGGGCCCGGTGTCGGGCGCGGCGTGCGGCCCGGATATGCCGGCGATTGAGGTGCGGAGCCTGAGCTTTGCCTACCCCGATGCTGATGCTGCGGTGCTCGAGGGGCTCGACTGGTCTGTTCCCCAAGGTGCATTTGCGTTGCTTGTTGGCGGTACCGGATCGGGTAAGTCGACGCTGCTGTCGCTGCTCAAGCCCGAGATCGCGCCGGCGGGCGAGCGCACTGGCGATGCGCGCGTGCTGGGCGAGAACGTTGCCGACATGGACGCGCGGGCATCGGCGGAGCGCGTGGGCTATGTGTTCCAGGATCCCGAGAACCAGATTGTGTGCGAGACCGTGTGGCACGAGATGGCGTTTGGCCTAGAGAATCTGGGCGTGTCGCGCGACGAGATGCGCCGCCGTGTTGCCGAGACCAGCTATTTCTTTGGTCTGGAGGACTGGCTTCATCGCGATACCGACACGCTTTCGGGTGGCCGCAAGCAGCTGCTGTCGCTTGCCGCCGTCCTGGCGCTGCGTCCGCGTGTGCTGCTACTCGACGAGCCCACGTCTCAGCTCGATCCCGTTGCCGAGAAGAATTTTCTGCACGCGCTGTTTCGCGTGAACCGTGAGCTGGGCTGCACGGTTGTTGTGGCTACGCATCAACCGCGGCCGATGCTCGAGTATGCGACGCGTGCGTACCGGATTGAGGGCGGTCGCGTGCGCGAAGTGGCGGATATGGCTTCTTTGGGACGCCGAGAATCGCTGTTTTCCGATGAGATGTTGGGGTGGGGTGCCATCCGATGTGCAAAAAACGGAGTATTCAGCAGGCGTGAGGACAATTTGGGCTCTCTGGAGCCGCCCGGGGGCGTATCGAGCGCGAAAAAAAGTTTGGAATTAGACAAATCGTCCGAATTTGTGGCGCAAACGTCGCTCGAGAACGGCTTGGAAGCCTTCTCGCGCACGGATGGAAGCAGAATACTCCAAAAAATGCACGCTGGGTCGGCTACCACCCTGTCGGAAGGTTGGTTTCGCTACGATCGAGCGTCCGGCTGGGTGTTGCGTGGGCTCGATGCGTCGTTTTCGGCCGGTGCGGTGCATGCGATCGTGGGCGGCAACGGATGCGGTAAGTCGACGATGCTCTCGGTGCTGGCGAAGACCGCCAAGCTGCAGCGCGGCCGCATGGTGCGCGGAGCGGCCTCGGCGGCGTTGCTGCCTCAGAATCCCAAAGCATTGCTGGTTGCCGAGACGGTGTGCGACGAGCTGATGGAATGGGCTTCAGCCTGCGGATATGACGAGACCGTGGCGCGGGAGCGCGCGGCGAGCTTGGGGCTGGACGGCCTGGAGACGCGCCACCCCTACGACCTCTCGGGCGGACAGCGCCAGCTGCTCGCACTGGCAAAGCTGCTGCTGATCGGCCCCGAGCTGCTGCTGCTTGACGAGCCCACGAAGGGCTTGGACCTGGAGAGTCGCCGCACCATCGCCCGCGCCCTGCGTGACCATGCGAAGGCTGGCGGCACCGTCATCATGGCTACGCACGATTTGGACTTTGCCGAGCAGGTAGCCGACGACGTCGCCATGATGTTTGACGGCGAGATTGCCTGCATGGAGTCCCCGGCCGACTTCTTTGCCGACAACGTGTTCTATAGGGCGTGATGGGATGACGGACTGTCGTTTCTCGCGTTTGCTTGCAAAACTGGAGATCCCGCTGTTGTTGGCGGTGCCGGCGGTGATGGCTGCCGCGTTGCTGGCGGGTGTTGAGCAGGCAGCGTTGGCCATGCTGGTTGTGGTGGCGTTGGTGCTTGCGCTGTTCTTTGCGGGCTATGAGGCATCGCGTCCAGGCCTGCGTCAGATTATGCCCACGCTGGTGCTGGCGGCGCTGGCGGCGGCGGGGCGCATCCTGTTTGGACCCATTCCCGACTTTAAACCCGTGAGTGCCATCGCCATTATCGCCGGGGCGACACTCGGTCGTCGTAACGGCTTTATGGTCGGTGCGTTGGCGGCGCTGACCAGCAATTTCTTTTTTGGGCAGGGCATGTGGACGCCGTGGCAGATGTATGCCTGGGGGCTCGTGGGATACGTTGGCGGTGCGCTGGCGTATGCGGGTGCATTCGACCGCGCCGATGGCACCGTGCGTATGCCGGCGCTGCTGACCTACGGCTTTGCTTCGGGTTTGCTGTACGGCGTTGTGATCAACGCCTACGACATCATTGGTTTTGTACAGCCGCTTACTTGGGCAGGTGCCGTGGCACGTCTTGCCACCGCCGTGCCGTTCGATATCACGCACGGACTCGCGACCTGCGTGTTTTTGGCCGCCTTGTACAAGCCCTGGTGCCGTCGCATTAACCGTGTCGTCGTGAAATACGGGCTGTAAGGCATTTCGCGTTTCCTCACGAACTTGCGGTGGAATAGTTCTCGTTTTTGGCTATTTGCTGCCCAAACAGGAACTATTCCACCGCAACTTATAGGGGGAGAGGGGTCACATGATCTGTTTTCCTCTGTCCCCTAGAGGAATTACTTGGGGCTAGAGCTCTAGCGTGAGGGTGACGGGGCAGTGGTCGCTGCCGAAGATATCGCCGCGGATACCGGTGTCGCGCACGGTATTGGCGATTGAATCACTTACCAAGAAGTAATCGATGCGCCAGCCGGCGTTGTTCTTGCGGGCATTAAAGCGATAGCTCCACCAGCTGTAGACGCCCTCGACGTCTGGATTAGCCGTGCGCCAGGTATCGGTAAAGCCGGCGTTGAGCAGCTCGGTAAACTTGCCGCGTTCTTCGTCCGAAAAGCCCGCGTTGCCGCGGTTGGACTTGGGGTTCTTAAGGTCGATCTCCTCGTGCGCAACGTTAAAGTCGCCGCAGGTCACGACGGGTTTGCCGGTCTCGCACTCGAGCGCGTTCAAAAAGCCGCGGTAGGCATCGTCCCAGGCCATGCGCACGTCGATGCGGGCGAGTTCGTTTTGCGCGTTGGGAGTGTAGACATCCACAAACCAGAACTTGTCGAACTCCAGCGCGCAGACGCGGCCCTCGGTCGTGGCCTGCGCCACGAGCTCGGCCGCCTCGCCCTCGCCGGCGTAGGGTAACAGCGCGTCGGCGCGCAGTACGCGCAGCGGTTCCTGGCGGCTAAAGACCGCGGTGCCCGAGTAGCCCTTGCGCTCGGCGTAGCTCCAGGTTTGGTGATAGCCGGGCAGGTCGATATCGACCTGGCCCTCCTGCAGCTTGGTCTCTTGCAGCGCCAGGATATCGACGTCGAGTTCTTGCGCGATCTGGATAAAGCTCGGGTCCTTTTTGAGCACGGCGCGCAGGCCGTTGACGTTCCACGAGGCGAAAGTGTAAGTCTGAGGCATGGTGTCCTTTCGACGGGGTTGGCAGGCTTAAGATTAACGCAACAAGAGCGGGGCGGAGTCCGCGAGTGATAGTGCGAACGCCGCCGTCCCGGAGACAAGGACGGAGGACTCATATGACGCAGGCAATATCGGATCCCAAGCAGGCCTCCGCCGCGCTGGCGGAGCTTTTTGATACCCACAAGCGCGTGGTCTTCTTTGGCGGCGCGGGCGTTTCCACGGCGAGTGGCATCCCCGATTTCCGCAGCATGGACGGCCTGTATCACCAGCAGTTTGCCTATCCGCCCGAGACCATACTGTCGCATAGCTTTTACGAGGCGCATCCTGCGGAGTTCTTCGACTTTTACCGCACCAAGATGATCGCGCTTAACGCTAAGCCCAACCGCTGCCACATCAAGCTGGCCGAGCTGGAGCGCGCCGGCAAGCTTGATGCCGTGGTGACGCAAAATATCGACGGCCTGCATCAGGTGGCCGGCTCGCAACGCGTGTTCGAGCTGCACGGATCGGTCCATCGCAACATTTGCCAGTCGTGCGGCGCGGTCTATAGCGCCGAGTGGATTTGCTCGCGCGAGCACGAGGACGCCGCGGGTGCGCCTGTGTGTCCTGCGTGCGGCGGGCGCATCAAGCCCGATGTAGTGCTCTACGAGGAGCCGCTCGATGAGCATGTGCTGACCGGTGCCGTTGCCGCCATCGCCGCGGCCGATGCCCTCATTGTGGGTGGGACCTCGCTCGTGGTGTATCCGGCGGCGGGCCTTACGCGTTACTTTACCGGCGATACGCTGGCCATATGCAACCTTGCTCCCACCGATCAGGATGCAAATGCCGACCTGCTGATTTCTTGCGACATCGCGGCCGCGTTTGCGTTCTAGCCCGCGCGCGCGGATACAATAGAAAAACTGAGTGCAAAGCGACCCCGCCGCCAGCTCTCCAAGCTCGGCGGCGTGGGCATTTTAGGAGGATGTTCATGGCGAACGACAGCAAGACATGGCGGTGCGGAAAGTACGAGCTCAGCTTTGACCGTCCGCGCATCATGGGCGTCCTCAACGTGACGCCCGATTCGTTTAGCGATGGCGGGGAGCACTTCGACCCCGATGCCGCCATCGAGTACGGCCTGGCGATGCTCGACGCCGGCGCCGACATCATCGACGTGGGCGGTGAGTCCACGCGTCCCGGCTTTACTCCGGTCAACCCCGACGAGGAGGCTCGCCGCGTGCTGCCCGTTGTGCGCGCGCTGGCCAAAGAGGGTGCCATCGTCTCGATCGACACGCGCCACGTGGCGGTTGCCAAGGCGGCCGTGCGCTGCGGCGCCTCGATCGTCAACGACGTGACCGGCTTCACCGATCCCAAGATGGTCGAGTTTGTTAAGACGAGCACCTGCGGCGTCATCGTGATGCACGCCGGCGAGGTCGCTGCACCCGCCCGCACGCACGCGACGGTGCAGCTCGATACCTCGGCAGCGGCGTTTGTTGCCGAGAAGGCGCGCGAGGCGGCTGCCGAGGCCGCGCGTGAGGCCGAGAAGCCGGCTCGCCGCCGTCGCGGCAAGTTGCTGGGCGAGCCTAAGCCGGAGGCCAAGCTTCCGGGCGGCGTGGTGCAGCCCTCGCTGCCGTTTGGCGAACCGGAGCCCACGTCCGAGCCTGTAACCGAACTGGGGCAGGAGACGCCGGCCGCCGAGCAGGCTACTGCCGCCGAGACCGTCGCGCCCGCGCCCGAGGCCACTCCCGCAGCCACCGAGGCCGCATCGGAGTCCAATGACCGCCTGGCCGCCATGATGCGCCGCAGCGCCCGCCGCGAGGAAGCCTACGTGCCCACCTCGCAGCTCCGCCGCTTCACCCTGCCCGATTCGGCGCCCATCATGCGCCGCGTCATGGGCTTTCTGTCCGACCAGGCCCGCACGCTCATCCATGCCGGCGTGTCACGCGACCGCATCTGCATTGATCCTG
Source organism: uncultured Collinsella sp. (assembly GCA_900555225.1). GTDB lineage: Bacteria > Actinomycetota > Coriobacteriia > Coriobacteriales > Coriobacteriaceae > Collinsella. The sequence goes on along the minus strand of USKL01000043.1, from coordinate 601 downwards.
GCCCGGGCTTTGGTAAGTCGGCTAACGAGGACATCGTCATCCAGCGCGAGACTGCCAAGATGGCGTCACTGGGCTATCCGCTCATGTGCGCCGTGTCGCGCAAGCGCTTTGTGGGCGCCGTCTCGGGCGTGACCGAGGCCGCCGAGCGCGATGCCGCTACGTTTGGCGTGTGCCTGGGCGCCATCCAGGCCGGTGCCAACATCGTGCGCGTGCACGACGCCGCGGGTTTTGCGCAGTTCCTGAACGGCTACTGGGCGGTTGCCAAGCCGCAGCCGCGCCGCGCGTTTGTGGCCGTGGGCTCCAACCTGGGGCATCGCTGCGACAACATCCGCGCTGCACGCGAGATGATCGCCGAGATTCCACTCACCTGCGTGTCCAACTCCTCCAAGATTTACGAGAGCGAGCCGGCCTACGAGACGCGCCAGGACGCGTTTGCCAACGCCGTCATCGAGATTAAGACCGAGCTGGCGCCGCTGGTGCTGCTCGACGAGCTCATGAAGATCGAGGCCGAGCTGGGGCGCGACCGCTCCAAAAAGGCCAAGGCCAACGGTCCGCGCATCATCGACCTGGACCTGCTGTGGATGGACGGCGAGACCCACGG
>USKL01000042.1 GCA_900555225.1 uncultured Collinsella sp. | reverse complement strand
CCGGTTGCTTCGCAAAGTCGTTCAGATAAAGCCTGGCCCGCCCGCGAAGCGCCCTGCGACCTACCGGGAATTGCCATGACGTACGTTGGCTGATGAATTGGAAGGAAAGGTCAACGGAGACTGAAGGCAATTGGTTCAGCGAAAAACCCTGACGAATCTAATTCGTCAGGGCCCCACCAACGCTCACTCGTCGTTCATCGTTAAAGCTAGATATTCTCTTCCGCCCATTTCTCGAAATCGAGTTCTCGTCTCTGAGCAGTTCGGTAGACTTCCATGTCTTCGCGAGCGCCTACCACTACGATGGCCATCTTTTCTTTAATTCTGATGAGGCGGTACACGATTCGAATGCCACTTCCCCTGAGCTTGATTTTCATAAAGCCAGTCAAATCCGTACCTGCCTTGTTTCCAAGAGGCTTGCCGAATCCACCTTCGTTCTGCGGCAATGGGTTCGTTCTGATTTTTTCTATAGCCTTAAGGACGATCTTTCGTTGGGAGTCGTCCAGACGCTTAATATCCTTGAGAGCATCCGGGTAGAAAGCGACTTCGTACCCACTCATTCAAACTCGACCTCATCCATCTGATCGAGTTCGTCCTGGCTCACACCCAGCTCTTCCATAACATCAGACAGGGAAACAAGCGCATCGTCACGTGCCACAGCCACTCTCTTAAGTGCCAACGTTAACAAGGCGAGGTCCTCCTCCGCTTGCTTCGCTTCCCTATATTCATCGGGTGTCACAATCACAAACGCTGGCTTGTTGTGTTTGAGAACCACAACTGGATTGTCGTCCCCAACCTTCGAAAATGCAGCCGAGCCCTTACCGTGGCTGAAATCGCTAATTGGAACAAGGTTGTCGAGCATCTGCAAAGCAGGCATACATACCTCCTAAAAATGAATTCTTTTTCGAATTCATTTTATCATTCTTTTTTGCTATATTGTACCACGCAACCGAAACAACCTTTTAGGATACGAATCCGAGCTTAGAATGACTGTTGGCCCTCGCACCGCCCTTGCCTCTTTTATTACGTCAAGTGGTATACAGCGAAGCAAAATGGCGATCTAAAGTGCGCGGCACTCACCTCGTATCGCTACAAAAAACAAACTGCTCCCCACCCACTCGGGCAAGGAGCAAGCCTCATTTTTAATCAGACTGAGAACCACGAATGCAGAAACACAGGCGACTTCAGTCCCTTATCGCCGAGAGACGTTATTGTACAGCCATTTCTTTAAGCTTCTCAGCCATCAACAAACACACGTCTTCCGATTGCGGGTACACGCCAAAATGATCGAAGAAACCATGGTCACATCCGGCATATTCGATGACCTCGACATCGATTCCTGAAGACCGTAATTTTGTAGCCCATTTTTCATCGGGGATACGAAGCGGATCGTATTCGGATGTCACGATAGTCACCGGGGGGAAATCAGTGCAGTCCTCAAGCATTAGCGCAGAAATCAACGGGTCATGAGGAGACATTTTTCCGTGTGCACAAAGTTCGACCATCGGGCCGTCCGAATCGCGAAGATGGTCGATGCGAAAACGCGCAACGTCCTCTTGATCGGCTATCGCAGGAAAATCCTCATATCCCTCGCCCTGTTCGCCCGCAAGGTCGACTTCAGGATAGATTTCGAAGGCATGGGCTACAGCTCCAGCACCCCTGAGCTGAACACACGCATTAGTAAGGCTTCCTCCCGCAGAGTCGCCGGCGACCATTATTTTATGAGGATCGATTCCGAGATCCCCGGCATGCTCGCGCACATAATCAAGAGCAAGAACGCAATCCTCGATCTGCCCGGGAAATGCCGTCTCCGGCGCCAAGCGGTATTCCGGATAAACCACCACTGCACCAGACTTTTCGGCGATGAACTCGAGCTGATGTTCAAATTGCAGAACATTCCCCGCCATAAACGCGCCGCCATGCAGGTAAACTAGCGCTGGACTTGCCTCCTTATGATTTGGTGGCGTCCAGACGAATAAATCTATATAGCGATCGGCTGCCTCCATGAGGACCTCATCGCGCTGAACCTCACCATCGAGTAGGCGGTATGTCGGCTTATCCGGGCGATGACGCATTCCAATAAGGCTCGTCCAGCTCGGAGACATGCTAACATTCCGCATCTTCTTGCGGGATACCTCGAGAATTCGCGGGTCAAGCACATGCTCTCTTTCATCATCAGGAACCGGACGAATTTGAACCTCGAGTCCCCTCTTCTCGGTTATAAACGAGCGACCGGAGATGGCGCCAATCAACGCCTCGTCGTATTGTCTGCCCATCTTAAATCCCCTCTCGGCGATAACGCCAAATCGATATTTCCATAACTTTTGAGATAACGGCTTATGATGTCCTCAGTTGTCGTATATCTATGTACTAAAGAAACTGAAGACCAAGGGGTCCACCATGCCTGCAGCAAAAGACGAGCTCACTCAGCCAGAGCTTCTCTATCAGACCGTTGAAAACGATATCCTCAAGAAAATAGTTTCTGGCGAACTCCCCGGCGGCAGTCAGATTCCCACCGAAACCGAGCTTTGCAAGCAATACAAAGTAAGCAGGATCACCGTAAGACGCGCCGTACAGAATCTCATTGACCAAAACTTGCTCTACCGCCTGCGAGGCAAGGGGACATTCGTAAACCCATCGAAGCTCACCCTGAAACGAGGAACAAGCACCATTTTCAATTTGAGCTCCGACCCCCAATACGGCGATAAAACAACCAAGTCCATCTTGGAAACAGGCTTGATCAAGGCTGATGCCCACATTGCACGGGAGCTCAAAATTGACAACGGAACCGTAGTGCAACGAGTTGCGCGCTTGGTTTATATCGAAAATGCCCCCTGCGCCATCGACACCATTTATGCAACGCAGGGCACTCTACCCGGACTACTGGAGCTTCTCACAGACAATGCCAGTCTTTTCGACCTGATCGCCAACCATTACAGCATCGCAACCGGTATTGAGAAACTCAAAATCACCGCAGGAATAGCGGGGCTCCAAGAAGCAAACCTTCTCGGTTATATCGTTGGAGCCCCCGTGAGCGTTGTCGAGCACGTCACATATGCCTGCAATGAAATGCCGCTCCACTATTCGAAAACCGTTTGGCGAGCAGACGCATCGTCCTTCGAGTTCAGCATCTCAAAAGATGGACGCCTTCTCTAGCCCAAAATCCCCAGGACGCCGAGCACAATACCCGCAGCGAGAATGCCCACAATCTGCCAAATAATTTTGACCTGTTTCTTATTGCAAAGACACATGATCCCGAACGCGCAGAGCGGCAAAAGAGCCGGGAATATCCCATCGAGCGTTTCCTGCAACTTAAACGCGGTGTCGCCGAAGTTAAGAGCGAGCGGAGTGGTAACTGCAACGGTGGTCGCCACCATTCCACCAACTACCATTAGTCCCACAATCGCCAGGCCGGACGTAACTTTGTGCATTACATCAGAATCGTTCAGCTTCGAAATCATGCCACTGCCAAGCGAATAACCATACTGAAGCCCAAACCAGCGGATCAGGATCGTTGGGACATTATAAAGAAGCAGGAACAGGATTGGGCCGAGCAGACTGCCCGAAAGGCAAAGTCCTGTCACAACGCCCGTCGCAATCATGCGAAGCGTACTGGCAATCAGTGAATCTCCAATACCGGAAAGCGGAGCCATAAGCGATGCTTTCATGGCGTTAATTGAGGCGGTGTCAAAGTCCTGATTGTTGGCGTTTTCCTCATCCATGGAGGCCACAATGCCGGCGACCAGAGGATTAAACGTAACTTGAATATTGTAGAACTCAAGATGACGCTTATATGCCTCGATCCGGTCTTCAGGCTTATCGTATAACCGCTTGATTGCCGGAATCATGTCGTAGCAGAAACCAACGTTCATTTGTCGGTCAAAGCTCCACATGATGTTGAGTGGAAAGCTGCGCCAAAATAACGCCTTTAAGTCTTTCTTGGTTATTCTCTTATCGGTCGATTTATTTGACTCCGGCGAGAGCTCAAGAACATCATTAGAATTCGTTGTCATCGTCAACCTCCTTAGCGACCGCCGCACTGGCAGGCATAAAAATGTGAGCCATATTGAGAATCCCAATCAGGATCAGCGAAAACGCCACGATACCGATCGTCGGAATGTTTAGATAGGCACTCAGCAAGAAGCCTCCAAAGAATAGGAAGCTCAGCTCCTTGGTGGACAGGATTGACATAAGCTGCGCAAATCCAAGCGCGGGCAGAATACCCGTTGCGATCGTAAGCCCATTCGTAAGCCAATCAGGAATGGCGTCAATCAGTGCCTGAACAGCATCATTTCCAACGTAAAAAGCCACGCCGCAAATCAAGCCAAGCGCAATGATGTAGAGAATTCCATTGGTCCACATAGCGGCTGCAATCGTTTTGGGGTCGTCTTTTTCGGCACCACGATCAGCCCAGACAGCCATAGGAGGCGTAACAACGCTATACATAAGGCTGTCAAACATGCCGGCAAGCACCGCAGTGGGCATAGCAATAGTCAGAGCGGTCTCGGGACCCGCACCCATAGTAATCGCAAAGGCTGTTCCCAAAACTGAACCAACAATTACGTTGGGCGGCACGGCAGCACCAACCTGCCAGACCCCCATGAACGCGAGTTCGAGCTGGAAACCAACAATAACGCCAGTCGGAATATCACCCAAAAAAATACCGACGATCGCTCCGAGGACAATCGGCCGCTCGACCATCGCAGTACCGAGTAAATAATCCGATTGACCTATCGCAGCGGCAAGACCAACCAGAAAAGCCTGAAGCAGCATATTTCTCCCTCTTCCTACAAATCAAAACTTGTTACGATGCGTTTTTTCTCGCTAGCAACCTGCCTTACCTCGAACTCGATTCCATCAGCCATGGCTTTCTTAATTTCATTAATATCGGATTGGGAAAGGCGCACAGCAGGGCCAAGCTCCTTTACGCTATCCCCCAACGGTCGAGCGCCGCCTAAATTCACAGACGTTATTTTTGGACACGCACGCGCAACTTCACAGGCGTCATGTACATTTCCCGCAACAACAATTAGCTCGTATTTATCCACCGCGCTTCCGTTAAGGGCCACGATGGAATCTTCTACACTTTTGACAACCAATTTGGCATCAGCGGGTTTTGCGATTCGCAGCGCTTGAATTCGCTCTTTGCTTGCGGCGTACTCATCTGAAACCACAAGAATAGCGTTTGCTTCAAGCGTTGGATACCAAGAGAACACGGTCTGCCCATGCACTAACCGGCTATCGACGCGACACAGTTTAATCATTTTGCCCCTTTCTCGACTTGAACACAGACAATCATCCTTGACTGCTAATGGCATATTACGTCATATGACGTAATATGCCATTACATAATATCTTGAACGGTTGAATATCACCGCTAAATGGTATTTATCTCTAAAAACAGGAGGTGCAGTCCGTCTAGACACAGTGCGTCGGGGCGGGAGGGGCCGAGTTTCCTCCTGAGCGACTCTGCTTGCAGCCGGAGCGAAAGGGGGAAATCTCGGCCCCTCCCGCCCCGGCCGGCCAGGTCAACTACACCGTGTGCTGCGGCAGGTCCTGCAGGGCGATGACGTCCATGCCCATGTCGTTGGCGCTGCCGTGACCCTGCTCGTCCTCGCGCACGGCCTCGATGGCACTCACGTACGTGTTGGCGGCAGACATCGCGGTCACGCAGGTCACGCCGCGACGCACGGCCTCGGTACGTAGCAGGTAGCCATCGCCACGCGAGCCCGGACCGTACGGCGTGTTGATGATTACCGCAATCTTGCCATCGGCGATCAGGTCGCCGATGTTGGGACGCTCGCCGTCGTGCGGGCCGCTGATCTTCTCCACGACTTCGCACGTCACGTTGCCTCCACGCAGCACGCGCGCCGTGCCCTCGGTGGAGCAGATGTCAAAGCCCAGGTAACGCAGGATACGCGCGACCGAAAGGATATGACGCTTGTCGCGGTCGCACACGCTAATGAACACCTTGCCGGCGCTCGGGTCGGGCAGCTTGTAGTCAATCGCCAGCTGCGTCTTGGCGTATGCCTCGGGATAGCTCTTGGCGATACCCATGACCTCGCCCGTCGACTTCATCTCGGGCCCCAGGATAACGTCGGCACCGGGGAAACGGCCCCAGGGCATAACAGCCTCCTTCATGCAGAACCAGTCCAGCTGACGCTCGTCGCTCGGCAGGCCCAGGCTGGCGATGGAATCGCCCGCCATGATACGCGCCGCGCACTTGGCCAGCGGCACGCCGGTGGCCTTGGAGATAAACGGCACGGTGCGGCTGGCACGCGGGTTGGCCTCGATCACGTAAACGGTCTCGCCCTTGATGGCATACTGCACGTTGACCAGGCCGCGTACGCCCAGCGCCATCGCGATGCGGCGCGTGGTCTCGCGGAGCTTTGCCTGCAGGCTCTCGCTAAAGCTGAACGGCGGAATGCAGGTCGCAGAGTCGCCGGAGTGAATACCGGCCTCCTCGATATGCTCCAGAATGCCGCCGATGTAGACCTCTTCGCCATCGCACAGGGCGTCGACATCGGACTCGATCGCGCCCTCCAAGAAGCGGTCCAGATACACCGGGTAGTCGGGGCTAATGCGCGCAGCCTCGGCCATGTAATCGCGCAGATGCTCGGCATCGTAGGCGATCATCATGCCGCGGCCGCCCAGCACGTAGCTCGGACGCACCAGCAGCGGGTAGCCGATGTGCGCGGCTACGGCCTCGGCCTCCTCAAACGAGGTGGCCTGGCCCGCCGGCGGGTACATGATGCCCAGCTTGTCGAGCAGAGCGGCGAAGCGCTCGCGGTCCTCGGCAAAGTCAATGGCATCGGGCTTGGTGCCCATGATGTTCACGCCGCTCTCCTCGAGCATGCGCGCCAGCTTAAGCGGGGTCTGGCCACCGAGCGTCACCACGACGCCATCGGGGCGCTCAACATCGATGACATCCATGACGTCCTCGTAGGTGAGCGGCTCAAAGTACAGGCGGTCGGACGTGTCATAGTCGGTCGAGACGGTCTCGGGATTGCAGTTGACCATGATGGTCTCGAAGCCGCGGGCCGCCAGCGCGTAGCTCGCGTGCACGCAGCAGTAATCGAACTCGATACCCTGGCCAATGCGGTTGGGGCCGGCGCCCAGGATCATCGCCTTGGGCTTGTCCGCCGGCGTGGTCTCGTCGGGTGCCACGCACTTCTTGGCATCCGGGCTCGTGCGGTAGATGTTCTCGTACGTCTTGTAGTGGTACTCCGTGGCGCTCGAGAACTCCGCAGCGCAGGTATCGACCGTCTTCATGCTGGGAACCACGCCCAGACCCTTGCGATAGGCGCGCACAAAGCGCTCGTCCGAGCCGGTCAGCGCGGCGATCTCGGCGTCGCTCGTACCGTACTGTTTGAGCAGGCGCATCGCGTCGGCGTCGATATCCTCCACACGCAGGCCGCGGATGCTCTCCTGGACCTGCACCATATCGCTGATGCGGTTGAGGTACCACGGGTCGATGCCGCAGGTGGCATGGATGCGAGCGATGTCCCAGCCACGGCGCAGGGCCTCGACCACAAAGAAGATGCGGTGCTCGGTCGGCGTGGCCACAGCTTGAGCGAGCTCGTCGTCGCTCAGCTTATCGGCACCCTCTTTGCCACCGGCGCAAATACCCTGGTGGCCGTCCTCCAGCGAGCGCATAGCCTTGCCAAAGGCCTCCTCAAAGGTGCGGCCGATCGCCATGATCTCGCCCACGGCCTTCATGCGCGTAGTGAGCGTGGGGTCGGTACCCTTGAACTTCTCGAAGGCAAAGCGCGGCACCTTGACCACACAGTAGTCGATCGTGGGCTCAAAGCAGGCGGGCGTAGCCTTGGTGATGTCGTTGACGATCTCGTCGAGCGTATAGCCCACGGCCAGGCGCGCGGCAGCCTTGGCGATGGGGAAACCCGTGGCCTTGGAAGCGAGGGCGGACGAGCGGCTCACGCGCGGGTTCATCTCGATGACGATCAGGCGGCCGGTGTTGGGGTTCACGGCAAACTGTACGTTGGAGCCACCGGTCTCGACGCCGATCTTCTCCAAGATGGCGAGCGAAGCCACGCGCATGCGCTGGTACTCAAGGTCGGAGAGCGTCTGCGCCGGTGCCACGGTGATGGAGTCGCCGGTGTGCACGCCCATGGGGTCGAGGTTCTCGATGGAGCACACGATGATGCCGTTGCCGGCGTGGTCACGCATGACCTCCATCTCGTACTCTTTCCAACCCTCGATGGACTCCTCGACCAGTACCTCGTGGGCAGGCGAGAGCTCGAGGCCCTGGCTCACGATGGAGACGAGCTCCTCGTGAGTATGAGCGATGCCGCCACCGGCGCCGCCGAGGGTAAAGCTCGGGCGCAGTACGCAGGGATAGCCCACGCGCTCAGCGATAGCCTCGGCGTCGGCCACGCTGTAGGCATAGCCCGAGCGCGCGACCTCCAGGCCAATCTCGGCCATGGCCTCGTTAAAGAGTTTGCGGTCCTCGCCGCGCTCGATAGCGGCCAGGTCGCAGCCGATCATCTCGACGCCGTACTTGTCGAGCGTACCGTCCTTTGCCAGCTCGACGGCGGCGTTCAGACCGGTCTGGCCGCCCAGCGTGGGCAGCAGCGCGTCCGGGCGTTCTTTCTTGATTACACGCTCGATAAACTCGGCGGTGATAGGCTCAACATAGGTGCGGTCGGCAAGGCCCGGGTCGGTCATGATGGTCGCCGGGTTGGAGTTGACCAGGATGACCTCAAAGCCATCCTCCTTGAGCACCTTGCAGGCCTGGGCGCCGGAGTAGTCGAACTCACAGGCCTGGCCAATAACGATGGGGCCCGAACCAATGACGAGGATGCGCTTGATGTCAGTACGTTTCGGCATGTTAGTTCTCCTCGGTCTCGGTCGCGGCGGTCTCGGCAAAATTCCAGCCGGCAAGGCGGTCCTTCGCGGTGTCGATGTCCAGGTAGTTCTCCTCGCCGTCCATGAGTCGCGTAAAGGCGGTAAAGAGATAGTGGGCATCGGTGGGGCCGGGCGAGGCCTCGGGGTGGTACTGGACCGAGAAGCACGGGGCATCGAGCAGCTGGATGCCCTCGGCGGTGCCGTCGTTGAGGTTCACGTGCGTCAGGCGAATGCGGCCGAAGCGCTCGTTCATCACGACCGGCGCGATGCCGCGACGCACCCAGGCGCGCAGATCTCCATCGGCCGCATGCTCGGTCTCGCCGCCGGAAAGCTCGGGGACAAGCTTGCCCAAGCTGGGGAACAGCAGGCCAAAGCCATGGTTTTGTGCGGTGATCTCCACGCGACGGCTTACCAGGTTCATGACCGGCTGGTTGCCACCGCGGTGACCGAACTTAAGCTTTTCCATCTGGGCGCCGCAGGCCAGGCTGACCATCTGGTGACCAAGACAAATACCAAAGACCGGCACCTTGCCGATCAGCTGCTGCACCTGTTCATAGGTCTCCACCACG
>USKL01000041.1 GCA_900555225.1 uncultured Collinsella sp. | reverse complement strand
CCGTCGGCGGCGGTATTCCATTCGCCGGCGTCGATGACTTCGATCTTGATATCGGGGTGCAGAGCGAGCGCCTTATGAATGCCAAGGACGCGCAGGGTGAGTTGCATAAATGCTGCTCGGCCGACGACGACAATATGGTGCGCGCCGCGGGCGATGGCGAGTTCGGCAATGATGCGACCCTGGGCCTCGTTGTCGGCCGCTACGTAGTAGCCGGGCTCGGAGCAATGGATGTCCAGGTAGACAATCGGCACGGGCATCTTGGTCATGGCGGGGTGCCAGTCGGGGGATGCCATGGGCTGAACCATGACGCCGGACATCTGGGTGCCCATAAAGTAGCGCAGGTAATGGTCCTCGAGAATATCGTCGTTATCGGCGTTGGCGATGAGCAAGTCATAGCCGTGCTTGCGAGCCTCGTTGTGGGCGCCGCTGGCGATTTGGAGTGAAAAGCCGTGATCGAGACGGGGGAGCACCAGGCCAAAGGACTTGGTGGCGCCGCCCGCGAGCTGACGAGCGCTTTGGTTGGGCAGGTAGCCAAGGCGATTGATGGTCTCGTTGATGAGCTTGAGGGTCTCGGGGCGCAGCTTTTCGGGGTGGTTGAGCGCGTTGGAAACCGTGCCCAGCGAAACCCCGGCCTCGCGCGCGACGTCGCTGATTTTTACCTTTGCCATAGCGGTCCCTTTGATGCGTTTCAAGTACAAGCCAGATTGTAGCATCCCAAACCTTCCAAAAAGGGACAGGTTTATTTTGGCAGGTTTTATCTGGGGAAACGCCGTTGCCATCGCGACCACCACGAAGGGGACAGGCACCTTTGCGGTGGTTTGGACCGGCTGGGCATGTGTGCATCGGGTGGTATCTAAGTTGAGATACCACTTCTGGTATATCAGCTTGCGCTTGCGTGAGTACAATACTCGAACGTTATACGTCTCAGCGCCCCCTGTGCGTGGACGTCTTGCAGTCACGCGAACGAAGGGATTTATCCTATGTGCGGAATTGTCGGCTACACCGGCTCTGATATTGCAAAGAACATCCTGGTCACGGGCCTCAAGCGCATGGAGTATCGCGGCTATGACTCCTCGGGCGTCGCGCTTGAGGTAGGCGAGGGCGCCGCGGCGCACCTCGACGTCATCCGCCGCGTGGGCAAGGTCGCGGGCCTGGAGAGCGAGCTTTCCAACATCGACAGCGACGCTACCTGCGGTATCGGCCATACCCGTTGGGCCACCCACGGCAAGCCCTCCGTCGTTAACGCTCACCCCCACACCAGCTGCGACGGTCGTATCGCCATCGTCCACAACGGCATCATCGAGAACTTCGCCGAGCTGCGCGAAGAGCTGGAGGGCCGCGGCCATCACTTTAAGAGCGAGACCGATACCGAGGTCTTCGCGCATCTGATCGAAGAGGCTTATGCCGAGACGCACGACCTGATGGCCTCCGTGCGCGAGGCTTGCACCCACGTGGTCGGTGCCTATGGTCTGGCCGCCGTGTGCGCTGACGAGCCCGGCGTGATCGCCGTGGCCCGCAAGGATTCCCCGATCGTGGTCGGCGCGGGCGAGACCGGCGCCTATGTCGCCTCCGACGTCATCGCGCTCATCGACGCAACCCGCGACGTCGTGGTGCTCGAGGACGGTCAGTTTGCCAAGCTCACGCCCGCAGGCGTCGAGTATACCGACGAGGCCGGCAACGTGATTGAGCCCAAGGTCACCCACATCGACTGGGACCTGGACATGGCAGAAAAGGGCGGTTATCCCGACTTTATGCTCAAGGAAATCCACGAGCAGCCGCGCGTGGTGCGCGACACGCTGGTGGGCCGCATGACGCCTGCTGGCGAGCTCGATATTGACGAGTTGGGCCTTTCGCTCGAGGAGCTCAACGACATCGATCGCGTCTACGTGATCGCTTGCGGCACCAGCTATCACGCTGGCCTCATTGCCAAGAATCTCATTGAGGGCTGGGCTCGCATCCCCACTGAGGTGGAGGCGGCCAGCGAGTTCCGTTATCGCAATCCCATCATCACGCCGACGACGCTCGTCGTTGCCGTGTCCCAGTCGGGCGAGACGGCTGACACTCTCGCCGCCATCCGCGACGCGCGCATCAAGGGTGCCAAGGTCTTCGGCATCACCAACGTGGTGGGCAGCCCCGTGGCGCGTGAGAGCGACGGCGTCATCTACACCAAGGCCAACAAGGAGATCGCGGTCGCCTCGACCAAGAGCTTTATCGGCCAGGTCGTGAGCCTCACGCTTTTGGCCCTGCTACTGGCGCAGGTCAAGTACCGCTTGACCACCAAGCAGGCGCGCATGCTGTTCCGCGAGCTTTCCGATACGGCCGAGCAGATCCAGTGGATTTTGGATACCCAAACCGAGGCCGTGCATGAGGCCGCCCTGCTGTGCAAGGATGCGCAGTCGGCGCTGTTCGTGGGCCGTGGCATGGGTGCCGCTATTTCCTACGAGGGCGCGCTCAAGCTCAAGGAGGTCAGCTACCTGCACGCCGAGGCCTACGCCGCCGGCGAGATGAAGCACGGCCCCATCGCGCTGATCGACCCGGGCTTCCCTGTCATCGCCGTGGCCACCAAGAGTGCCACCTACGACAAGACCGTGTCAAACCTCATGGAGTGCAAGGCACGCGGCGCCAAGGTCATCGTCGTTGCCACCGAGGGCGACGAGGAGATCAACAAGATCGCCGACTGCATCATCCGCGTACCAGCAGTCCGCGACGTGTTCAGCCCCATCACGGCGAGCGTCCCGCTGCAGTTGCTCGCCCGCGAGGTGGCCATCCTGCGCGGTTGCGACGTTGACCAGCCCCGTAACCTGGCGAAAAGCGTTACTGTCGAGTAGTTGGTTCCGCCGTTCTAGCGACTAAGGCCCGGCTCCGCATTTTGAACTGCCTCTCATTTCTTGGACATGAGAAATGGGAGGCTTTCTTTATGCGCGTTGATTTGAGGGTGAAGCATGATGTCGAGGCCAGGAAGGCGGCCATAGGGCTCTTCGAGCTCGGGCACGGGTATAAATCCGCCGCGATTGCCCTTTCGCTTCCCGCGGAAGCCGTGAGAAGATGGCAGGAGATATACCGCGCATTCGGGAGCGAGGTCCTGCTGCGCATGGACGGAAAACGGGGCAGATACACATACGAGCAGAAGGCCGCCGGTGGCCGCCGAGATCTTCTCGCGCACCGCCAACGGCTGCGGGCACCGGCAGATAGCGATGCGCCTCAGGGCGGAAGAGGGGGTGTGATAGCCGACAAGACCGTGCTCAAGATGATGCGCGAGATGGGGATTCGCTGCGGCATCAGACGCGAGACGGCCTACCACAGGTACAACTCGTACAAGGGCGTCGTCGGCAGGACGTTCGAGAACGTGATCGCGAGGGATTTCGACGCCGGGGCCCCGTGGCGGAAGCTGGGGACGGACGTCACCGAGTTCAAGGTGGCCGGCGGCAAGGCCTACTGGGCCCCGACGCTGGACTTCTGCACCAAGGAGATCGTGGCGAGCGACATATCGACCACGCCCGACATGGCCCAGCAGGCGAGGATGCTCGACGAGCTGCTGCCCAAGATCCCCGAGGGCGCCGCCCCGACCATGCACTCGGACCGGGGCTGGCAGTACCAGCACGCCTCGTACACATCCAGGCTCGAGGCCGCCGGCATCGTCCAGAGCATGTCCAGGAAGGCGAACTGCATCGACAATGCCGCCACCGAGCAGCTCTTCGGCCACGTCAAGGACGAGTTCTACAGGGGCCGCGAGTGGAAGACGTTCGAGGATTTCAAACGCGACCTGGAGGAATACATAGTCCACTGGAACACGAGCCGGAGGCAGGTAAGATTGAAGGGCCTGACCCCGGAGGAGTACCGGAATCAGGCCCTCGCGGCCTAGTCGCTATTTAGGGCGTCCAAGATTTGGGGCGCAGTTCATTTGACGGAGCCGGGCCTTGTTGCATTTGCACAGATAAAACCTGCCAAAATGAACCTGTCCTTTTTTGGTAGGTTAGCGGAGCTTGCTGGTCTCGAAGTACTCGGGGAACTGGTCCAGGACCTCGGTTTGGTTGCGGAACATCATGTGCAGGTGCTTGCTGACCAAAAAGCTCGCTTCGATGGGGTCGCGACCGGCGATAGCGCGGCGAATCTGCTTGTGCTCGTTCACGATGTCCTGATTGTCGAGAACCTGCGTGGCAGCGCGCAGCCAGCGGAAGCGCTCAAGGTCGGCATTGGTCTCTTCGAGCCACGACCACACGGTGCTGCGACATGCGATGCTAAAAATCATGTGATGCATGAGGTTGTCGCTCAAAAAGAAGCCGATGCGATCCTCTTCGGCCATGGCCTTTTCCTGCAGCACGATTGCGCGGTCGAGCTGCTCGATGCCAGCCGACGTGGCGCGCGCGCAGCACTCCACGATCACCTGCTTTTCCAGATGCTCGCGGATGTAACAGGCACTCTCGGCAAGGGTGAGGTTGATGGGCGAGACGTAGGTACCGCTCTGGGGCACGGTGCGCACCAGGCCCTCTTGCGCCAGACGCACCAGTGCCTCGCGCACGGGGGTGCGCCCCATATCCAGGTCATCGCAAAGTTGCTTGACGCCCAGCTTTTCGCCCGGCTTGTAGTCCAGGTAGACGATTTTGCGTCGAATGGTGTGGTAGGACTGGTCCTGTAGACTCGTTTCCTGCTCGCCGACGTGCATCGATTCTTCCATAGCGCCTCGCAACTGTTCTATCAAACTCATATGTCAGTTGTTAATTATGCCGCGAATCAGCTCTCCGCGGTGGGTAATTCGGCTGTCGCCCGAGAACTATTGCGGCATCTTAGTCTGTGTTTGCGCAAGGCTGCGCTCAATGTTGCCGTATCATAAGCCGTCGCAAACGTGAAATAGAAAGAAGGAATCCCATATGCAACTGGCAAATATCGTACGCGAGCGCTGGAAAGGCGTCTTGTTCTGCCTGATCATCGCTATCCCCGCGACGTTGCTCGGCAAACAGATTGAGGTGGTCGGCGGGCCGGTATTTGCCATCCTTTTTGGCATGGTCCTGGCGCTCGTCTTTCCCAAGAATCGTCGCGAACCGCTCGCCGCCGGCGTTACCTATACGTCCAAAAAAGTCTTGCAGTACGCGGTTATCCTGCTTGGCTTTGGCATGAACCTCTCCCAGATTCTGTCCAAGGGCGCCCAGTCGCTGCCGATTATCGTGGCGACGATCTCGACCTCGCTTGTCATCGCCTTTGTGCTCTGCCGCGTCATGAACGTACCGGGTAAGATCGCGACGCTTGTGGGTGTGGGTTCGTCGATTTGCGGCGGTTCGGCCATCGCTGCGACCGCGCCCGTCATCGATGCCGACGATCGCGAGATTGCCCAGGCCATTTCGGTCATATTCCTGTTTAACGTTATCGCGGCGCTCGTGTTTCCGACGCTCGGCGGCATGCTCGGGCTGACCAACGAGGGCTTTGGCCTGTTTGCCGGCACCGCCATCAACGACACCTCGTCGGTAACGGCTGCGGCGAGCGCCTGGGACAGCATGCATCCCGGCGCCAATGTGCTCGAGAGCGCCACAGTGGTCAAGCTCACCAGGACGCTGGCCATTATTCCCATCACGCTGGTCCTCGCATGCTGGCAGATGCATCTGGCACGCAAGGCCGGCGGTGACGCCAAAAGCACGTTCTCGCTTAAGCGTGCGTTTCCCATGTTTGTGCTGTTCTTTGTGCTGGCGAGCGTGATCACCACGGTGCTTCAGCTTCCCGCGTCCATCACGGCGCCCATCAAGGAGCTGTCGAAGTTCTTTATTGTGATGGCCATGGCGGCTATTGGTTTTAATACCGATATCGTCGAGCTGGTCAAAAAGGGCGGCAAGCCCATCGCGTTGGGCTTTTGCTGCTGGATTGGCATTGCGTGCATGAGCTTGGGAATGCAGCACGTGCTGGGAATCTGGTAGAGAAGTAGCTTATTCGCGTGCTGGCTGCCGGTGAGCGCAAGCCTGCGGTGGAGCGATAGGAGCTCTTGCGGGTATGGCTTGTCCGCAGGTTTATAAGTCCCGAAGAGCTCTTATCGCCCCGCCAGGATGGCGATGCGGGGCAACACCTATACTCGCAGGACGGCGCTTTCTGCCCTATAGTGTTTGGTGAGCAATATCGTTCAATTTTGAAACACTTGGTCGTGCGACCGTCGGCGGTTGCACGTCGCTGCGGACAGGGACAAATCATGGATAGCGATGCCAAGCTGAACATCTTGACCGATGCCCTAGCTGCTGCCGGGGCCTCGGCATTGGCAATCGATGCGCGTGGGGACGTCGCGATCTCGACCATGAATGACGCGGCGCTTGAGCGGGATGTGGCGGCTTTTGTTGCCGAACGCCTCGACCGTATAGGAGACGGCGCGCGTCTTGTTATGGGGCGTGCGGGTACGCGCCTGAGCCTGACCGTTCGCCCCACCGACAAAGAGGGCGGGGGCCTTTGGGTCGTCGTGGTCCGCGAGGTGCGCGGTGCCGCGGCGCATGCGGGCATCGAGTGGCTCAACGCCGACGAAGTTGAGGCCCGCTACGAATCGAGCGCGTACGGCATCGTTGAGGGTGCCGCTGCGGTAGCTGCACCGGTTGCCGAGAGCTATGCGCGCGGCGTGCCCCTTATGCTCGAGGGCGAGCTGGGAGCGGGTCAGGTCGAGATCGCCAAGCGTCTCTATCTGGACGGTCCTTTTGCCGGTCAGCCCTTTGTTTCCGTTGCGCTCGATGAGCTCACCGAGCGCGGTTGGCGCCATGTGCTCAAAAGCGCCGAATCGCCGTTGTTCCAAACGGGGCTGACCCTTTGCATTGAGGGCTGGAACGCGGTTGGCCCCCAGCGCCTCCGCGAGCTGGTCTCCACGATGACCGACACCGCGTTGGCGACGCGCTGCCATGTGGTGCTGACGGCGAATGACATGCCGGGCGGCGGCGAAAGTGATCAAGCCGCCTTTGTGACCGAGCGCTTCGCCTGTGCGGTGAGCGTGGCGCCGGCAATCGCCGAGCAGGGAGCCGCGTCGACGAAGGTTGCGCGCTATTTGGAATATCTCGCTGATGCATTTGGGACGGCAACGCCCGCGCTGTCTGCCGCGGCGACGAAGAAGCTCGATGCTTACCGCTGGCCGCGCAACTATCTGCAGCTCCGCGAGGTCTCGGAACGACTGTATATATTGGTGGGGGCGGGCACGGTGGACCGCGCTGCGGCGGAGGAAGTGCTCGCCCAAGAGGACGTGATTAAGACCGCAACCTTTGGCGCCCCGACGCTCGAAAGTGACCTGTATATCCTGCGACCGCTGGCCGATACCGAGCGAGATATCGCGCATCTGGTTGTAGATCATCTCCACGGCAACCGAACCCGTGCGGCGGAGGTGCTGGGCATAAGCCGTACAACGCTGTGGCGCTTGCTGAAGGACGATGACCGTTGAGCGAGGCGCCCGTGACCGCGCGCGACGCGTGTGCTACAGTCCAAAGCGTTATTGTTTCGATTCGGTTACGGCGTGCGAGGGCATATGGCTGAGACTTCAAAACCGAGCCGCAGAAGGCGGAGTGCCGCGCCGGTCAACCGACGCACAACATCGGTGACGTGGGGTAAACACGCCTCGGGGTTTGACGGCTCGTTCAAGCGCACTAAATACGGCTATCCTTCGGCAAGCGCCCGCTTGGCCATGCAGGCAGAGTCCTCGCTATGGGGCCGGAAACGCGTGGTGGGCTCAAAGCTCAAGCACGATGGAACGCTCGGTTACATCAGCCGCGGGGCGGCTCGCCGCAGCGGACTCAATCCCGCCGGCTGGCATCGCTACGTGCCGATCGTGGCCGCCGTTGCAGTGATCGTCATCGCGCTCGCTGCGCTCGGATATGCCGGCGGTGGCGCCAACTTGGACGCAATGTTTAAATCGCCCGAGCTCGCGCATGCAGGCACAGAAGTTGTCGAGGGCGCACAGACCCAGACAGGCGTCGCGCCCCAGCGCGGTATCGTTGCGGCGGCCTCCACCATCGCCGATGCGCAAAAGGACGAAGGCGAGCAAGGTAACGACGCCGAAACGACCCAGACGAACGAAACGACGACAACTCAAATATCTACATAGCTTGCCGGCAGAAGGGGACGTTCCTTTTCTGCCGGCAGTTTGGGACACTCCTGCGCTACCTAACGTACACCACGTTGTCGCGGCGCGGCTTTGCCTCGGGGAGTGTGTCCTCGGCGTAGCCCAGAATGCAGTTGCCCACACCGCGCAGGCTTCCGTCGGCGGGCAGACCCCACTTGGCCAGCAGTTCCAGTCCCTCGGGTGAGTCAAAGACCTCGTGCGCGCGGTGGATCCAACACGAATCGACACCCAGCGCATAGGCTGCGTTGAGCAGGTTGCCCATGGCGAGCGAGCCGTCTTCCAGGTACGTGGGCACGCTGCGGTCGACGAGCACCACCACAACGGTCTTGGCGCCGTAGAAGGGATCTCCCTCGCTGCCCATAACTTGGGCGTTGAGCTGCGAGAGGCGCTCGACGGTTGCGGGATCGGTAACGGCGACGAACGTGACCGGCTGGCGTCCCATGCCGCTCGGCGCGTACTGGCCGGCTTCGATAATGCGTGCGAGCTTCTCGGCCTCGACAGGGCGATCGCTGTATTTGCGGCAGCTGCGGCGGTGGATGAGTGCTTCGATGGTCTCCATGGGTCCTCCTGACGTTGGTTTCGATGCCTCGTTCTTACCCGTCGTGCCGTAGCCGTAATCGCGCAGCCGGCCCCAAACAATGCAAGCTACCAAGTGGAAAAGTTGGTTTGCATAAAACTTCAGCCAGAATGTGATAAACCGGTGGGATGGTTAAACGTTTTATCCCGTCTACCCTGCGGTTTTTTACCACTTGCCTAAATGATGCGCGCATAAGCTCTGATAAAGGTTTTACTAAAGGAGCACCAACGTTTATCAACGCGCCATGGTGGCGCCGGGCCAGGAGGTAACATCATGTTCCAGGCTGGAGATGTCGTCGAGACCGACTTCGAAGGATTTCTGAAGCTGCTGCGTTCCAAGACGCGCGCTTTCGTGTCAATCAACGATCACGAGTACTACATCACGCACACCGATGGCTATTGGCGTGTTCAGGATTGCGAGGCCCTCAACGATAAGGGCCACTTTACTGACTGCTCCGAGCTGGTCAACACGGTCTGCGAGGTCGTCGAACTGCCGTGGATCTGCGGCAAGAGCCTGCACGACAGCTTCTCGGGCGCCACGGTCTACGAGGCCGTCGCTGCCTAACAGCCAACAACCGATATTCTCTCGCAACCGCCGGCGCCGCCCCCGCGCCGGCGGTCTTTTTTGTCGATATGCTTATGTAGAGCCGACCATAAACAACGAGCTTGTTGACGATAGTCAAAACTCGGACTAATGTAGAGATATTAATTGGTCAAAACTCGGACTATCGAATGGTGGGAGAGATGAATAGTGCAGTTAGCCCGGTCGATTTCGACCGGATGCTCAACGGGCTTGACCGTATCTATTCGGAGTTCGCACGCACCTGCGGTCTTTCGGACTGCGCCTACTGGATG
>USKL01000040.1 GCA_900555225.1 uncultured Collinsella sp. | reverse complement strand
CCCTCCTAGCAGTAAGCCACGGCAGCGCCAGCCGCCAATTCATCAAGGCTGCAGCCCCAGAGGGCTTCGAGCTCCCAGCAAAACTCCCCAACTGCGCCATCATGATCTTCGATTTCGAAGAGGCAAAGCCACAAGCAGAAGGCGAGCCAATGCAATGCAAGTTCACCCTCCAGCAAATAGTGGACCCCCAACAAAGTCATTAGCCTGAGCGAGCAAGGTTTAGCAGACATCAACGTGGCGTTCCCAGTGTGCGGCGGAGGGGGCGGGCCTGAGACATATTAAGGTTGTTGTCGCGAGTTCCGCACGAACAGGAGAGCACTTAATGTGCTCTCCGTCGTGAGCAGGACTGTAGAGCAGCAACCTTAATATGTCTCAGGCCCGCCCCCTCCGCCGCACACTGGGAACGTGCCACGCACTTTACCTGCGTAAACAATGTGAGTGAAATATGAATCTCGATGGATACGCCCGCAGCCGTGTATACTAAACAGCTGTGTGTAACCAGGGGAGTATTCTGGCTGGACAAAATGCCTGCTTAATAGGGTTGTCAGGTAGTCCGGGCGAAATACAAGGCTGGGGAGCACGTCGTGTAAGTAGTGGTCCTCTAGGGGCGTACGCTCGGTGGTGTACGCATTGTCCCAAGACCACGCGAGAGTTGGGATCATATCTTGATCAGCATGATTCTCGGCCGCAAGATTGGCATGACCCAGGTTTGGGACGAGGACGACAACGTCGTTCCCGTCACGGTCATCCAGGCTGGCCCCTGCGCTGTCTCGCAGGTTAAAACTCAGGCAACCGACGGCTATGACGCCGTCCAGATCGGTTTCGGCGACATCAAGGCCAAGAACGTGAACAAGCCCATGGCTGGTCACTTCGCCAAGGCTGGCGTCGAGCCTGTCCGTTTCCTTCGTGAGGTCCGCGTCGAGAACGGCGAGGAGCACAAGGTCGGCGAGGTCGTTACCGTCGCTGATTTCGCTGATGTCGAGAAGGTCGACGTCATCGGTACCTCCAAGGGTAAGGGCTTCCAGGGTCGCATCAAGCGCTGGGGTCAGCGCCGCGGTCCTATGACGCATGGTTCTCACTTCCAGCGTCACCCCGGTTCTATCGGTCAGTGCGCCTATCCTGCGCGCGTCCTCAAGGGCGTCAAGATGGCCGGTCACATGGGTAACGAGCGCGTTACCGTCAAGAACCTTTCCGTTGTCCGCATCGATGCCGAGCAGAACCTCATCTTGGTCAAGGGCGCTGTCCCGGGTGCCAAGAATGGTCTCGTCGCCATCCGTATGGCCTAAGGGCCCAGCCCATTTAGCCCAGCGTCATACCAAGGAGAACACTTAAATGGCAAAGTTTGAAGTTAAGAACAGCGAGGGCAAGAAGGTCGCCGAGGCCGAGCTCGCCGCTGAGGTGTACGGCATCGAGCCGAACATCCACGTTATGCACCACATCGTCAAGTGCCAGATGGCCTCTTGGCGTCAGGGCACCCAGTCCGCTAAGGGCCGCTCTGAGGTTTCCGGTGGCGGCAAGAAGCCTTGGCGTCAGAAGGGCACCGGCCGTGCCCGCCAGGGTTCCATCCGTGCTGCCCAGTGGCGTCACGGTGGCGTTGTCTTCGCCCCCAAGCCCCGTTCCTACGCCAAGCGTATGAACAACAAGGAGGTCAAGCTGGCTATGCGCTCCGCGCTGTCCGCCAAGCTGGCCGATGGCGAGCTCGTGCTCGTCGACGACTACGGCTTCGAGAAGCCTTCCACCAAGGCTGCCGTCGCCATGCTCAAGGCTCTCGGCCTTGAGGGCAAGCGTCTGACCATCATCGTTCGCGATGAGGACGTCAACGCCTACCTGTCGTTCCGCAACATTCCCAAGACGTTCATCATCACCGCTGACGAGGCCAACACCTACGATCTCGTCAACAACAACGCTGTGCTGATGCCCGCCGACATCGCCGCTCACTTCGGGGAGGTGCTTGCATAAATGACCGCCCACGAGATCATCATCCGTCCGATCGTGTCCGAGCGTTCCTTCTCCGGCATGGAGCTGAACAAGTACACGTTCGAGGTCGCCAAGGATGCTAACAAGTATCAGATCAAGGACGCTGTCGAGGAGATCTTCGGCGTCAAGGTCGTTCGCGTGAACACCCTGACGGTCAAGCCCAAGACCAAGCGCGTGCGCTATGTCGCCGGCAAGACCCGTTCTTGGAAGAAGGCCATCGTCACGCTGGCCGAGGGCGACACCATCGAGGTCTTTGGCAACCAGGCCTAAGATTCGCTGCTGTTGAGTGAGCTCATGCCTCCCAAATAGGGGAGGCGGGAGCTCAAGGTTTTGGGCGTATTAAATGGACACGCCCGGAACCGTGTATACGTCCGGTGTCATCGCACCCGAGGCAGAACCTCGAATCCCTGTCTGCGATGGCTAACGGATTCCTATTGAAAGGGATTGTAATGGCTGTAAAGCACCTTAAGCCGACCTCCGCTGGTAGGCGTTGGCAGACGATCTCCGACTTCTCCGAGATCACCTGCACCAAGCCCGAGAAGTCTCTTCTCGAGCCCCTGCCCAAGAAGGCCGGTCGTAACAACAACGGCCGCATCACCACCCGTCACCAGGGCGGCGGCGTGAAGCGTCGTTACCGCATCATCGACTTCAAGCGCAACAAGGACGGCGTGCCCGCCAAGGTTGCCACGATCGAGTACGATCCGAACCGTTCCGCTCGCATCGCTCTGCTGCACTACGCTGACGGTGAGAAGCGCTACATCCTGGCCCCTAAGGGCCTCGAGGTCGGTCAGACCATCATGTCCGGTTCTGACGCCGACATCAAGCCGGGCAACGCTCTGCCCCTCGCCGACATCCCCGTCGGTACGCTCATCCACGCCGTCGAGTTCCAGCCGGGCAAGGGCGCTGCTATTGCCCGTTCCGCCGGTAACTCCTGCCAGCTGATGGGTAAGGAGGGCAAGTACGCCATCGTCCGTATGCCTTCCTCCGAGATGCGCCGCATCCTCGTTACCTGCCGCGCCACCGTTGGTGAGGTCGGCAACGCCGATCACTCTAACATCGTCATCGGCAAGGCCGGCCGTAAGCGTCACATGAACGTGCGCCCGACCGTCCGCGGTACCGTCATGAACCCTGTCGACCACCCGCACGGCGGTGGCGAGGGCAAGAACCACACCTCTGGTCGTCCCTCCGTTACCCCCTGGGGTAAGCCGACGAAGGGCCTTCGTACGCGCAAGAAGAAGAAGGTCTCGAACCAGCACATCATTCGTCGCCGTAAGAAGTAATTTCGGATACCGAGTTTTAGGAGAAAGCACTTATGAGCAGAAGTCTCAAAAAGGGCCCGTTCGTGGAGACTCGCCTTCTCTCGCGTATCACCGCGATGAACGAGGCTGGCAAGAAGGACGTCGTGAAGACCTGGTCCCGCGCGTCCACCATCTTCCCCGAGATGGTTGGTCACACCATCGCCGTCCACGACGGCCGCAAGCATGTGCCCGTGTATGTTACCGAGTCCATGGTTGGTCACAAGCTCGGCGAGTTCGCGCCGACTCGTACGTTCCGTGGCCACAAGGCCAAATAGGGGGTTAACCGTAAATGGCAACTAAGTCTATTGAAACTGAGGCCACCGAGGTTCGCGCCGTCGCTAAGTACGTGCGTGTTTCCCCCAGCAAGGCCCGCCTGGTGGTCGATCTGATCCGCCGCAAGCCTGTCGCTCAGGCCTTCGACATCCTCCACTTCTGCGACCGCGCCGTCGCCGTGGATGTCGAGAAGGTTCTCCGTTCCGCCGTTGCGAACGCTGAGAACAACAACGGTCTGCGTGCCGACAACCTGGTTGTCGCCGCTGCCTATGTTGACGAGGGTCCGACGCTTAAGCGCATCCGTCCCCGCGCCAAGGGTTCCGCTTCTCGCATTCTGAAGCGTACTTCCCACATCACCGTCGTCGTTGCTCCTCGAAAGGAGGCGTAAAGCTGTATGGGTCAGAAAGTCTACCCCACCGGCTTCCGTCTTGGCATTACCGAGAACTGGCGCTCCCGCTGGTTCGCAGAGAAGGATTACGCTAAGACCCTCGGTAACGATCTCGAGATCCGCAAGTACCTCGAGAAGCGTCTTTCCCGCGCAGCTGTCTCCCGCGTCGAGATCGAGCGCGCTGGCGACAAGGTGAAGGTCATCATCCTCACTGCTCGCCCCGGCGTTGTCATCGGTAAGAAGGGTGCCGAGATCGATACCCTCCGCACCGAGCTCGAGAAGGTCGCTGGCGTCTCCAAGGGCCAGCTCTCCGTCGACGTTGTCGAGATCAAGCGCCCCGAGCTCGACGCCAACCTCGTTGCTCAGTCTATCGCCGAGCAGCTCGAGGGCCGCGTTGCCTTCCGTCGCGCTATGCGCAAGGCTGTCCAGTCCGCCCGCAAGGCCGGCGCTAAGGGCATCCGTATCCAGTGCTCCGGTCGTCTCGGCGGTGCCGAGATGGGCCGTCGTGAGTGGTACCGCGAGGGTCGCGTGCCTCTGCACACCCTCCGTGCCAAGATCGACTACGGCACGGCTGTCGCCAGCACCACCATGGGCGCTTGCGGCGTGAAGGTCTGGATCTACCTGGGCGAGAAGCTCCCGGGCCAGCCTGTTCCCAACCCTGCACTCGAGGGCTCTTCCCGTCCTCGTCGTCGTAACTCCGAGAGGAGGGGTCAGTAGTGCTTGCCCCTAAGCGTATTCTTCACCGCAAGGTGCAGCGTGGCTCCATGAAGGGCCAGGCCAAGGGTAATACCGAGCTGCATTTCGGCGAGTTTGGTATCCAGGCTCTCGAGGCCCATTGGATCACCAACCGTCAGATCGAGGCCGCTCGTATTGCCATGACCCGCTACATGAAGCGTGGCGGTCGTGTCTACATCACGATCTTCCCCGATAAGCCCATCACCAAGAAGCCTGCCGAGACTCGCATGGGTTCTGGTAAGGGTAATCCCGAGGAGTGGGTGGCCGTCGTCAAGCCCGGCCGCATCATGTTCGAGGTCAAGGGTGTTCCCGAGGAGGTCGCTCGCGAGGCTCTGCGTCTTGCGCAGCACAAGCTCCCCATCAAGACCAAGATTGTTGCTGCTAAGAACGCTGAGCAGCGCATCGAGAAGGAGATGGCTGAGGAGGCCGCTCTCGAGGCCAAGTGGGCTGCTGAGGACGCCGCCGCCGCCAAGGAGGAGAACTAATGAAGCCCGCAGAGATTCGTGAGCTCTCGGACGCTCAGCTCGTTGAGAAGCTGAAGGAAATGCGCGCCGAGCTCTTTAACCTTCGTTTCCAGATGGCCACCAGCCAGCTGGACAACACCGCTCGCGTCAACACCGTGAAGAAGGACATCGCTCGCGTCCTCACGGAGCAGCGCGCCCGCGAGATCGCAGCGGAGAAGTCCGCTGTCGCCGAGTAGGACCTAAGGAGAGAACATGACTGATTCGCGTAACTCGCGTAAGGTCCGTACGGGTGTCGTTACCTCCGTCTCCGGTGCCAAGACCATTGTTGTCACCATCACCGAGCGCAAGCGTCACCCCAAGTACGGCAAGATGATGACCAGCTCCAAGAAGCTGCACGCTCACGACGAGGAGTGCACGGCTGGCGTGGGCGATACCGTCCGCGTTATGGAGACCCGTCCTATGTCCAAGATGAAGCGTTGGCGCCTCATCGAGGTCGTCGAGCGCGCTAAATAAGCAGTCGCTCTTACGACTTGTACGTTTCCGAAGATGTGCGTATGCCTGGCTTGCATACCACGGGCTGTATAAAGGCTGCGCACCTCTCTTCGGTTCTTAGTTCGGAGGAACATCTACCATGATTCAGATGCAAACCATGCTGAACGTCGCCGACAACTCCGGCGCTCGCAAGATTCGCTGCATCAAGGTGCTTGGCGGTTCCAAGCGTCGTTATGCAGGCATCGGCGATGTGTTCATCGGTGCTGTCCAGGAGGCTACCCCTGGCGCCAACGTCAAGAAGAAGGACGTTGTCCGTTGCGTCGTCGTTCGCACCGTTAAGGAGATCCGCCGCAAGGATGGCTCCTACATTCGCTTTGATGAGAACGCCTGCGTTGTCATCAACAACGATGGTTCGCCCGTCGGCACCCGTATCTTCGGGCCCGTCGCTCGCGAGCTTCGTGACAAGAAGTACATGAAGATCGTCTCGCTCGCTCCCGAGACCCTGTAGTTAGGGGAGATATATGTATATCAAGAAGGGCGATAAGGTCCAGGTTCTCTCTGGTAAGGATCGCGGCAAGCAGGGCGTTATCCTGCGTGCTCTCCCCGCCGAGAACAAGGTCGTTGTCGAGGGCGTTTCGGTCGTCAAGAAGGCCGTCAAGCCCAGCGCTGCCAACCAGCAGGGCGGCATCGTTTCGCAGGAGGCTCCCATCGACGCCTCCAACGTCAATCTCGTTTGCCCCGAGTGCGGTAAGGTTACCCGCGTCGGTCACGAGAAGGACGGCAAGAACAAGCTGCGCGTCTGCAAGAAGTGCGGCCACAAGTTCTAAGCTGCCCGCAACATCAAGTTGCTAGCAAAGGCCCGGATGCCCCACGGCACCCGGGCCTTTTTCTATCCCCACTCATTGGGGATACTCATTGGGGACAGACTTACATGAGTGATTGTGCTCATTGGGGACAGACTTAAATGAGTAGTCCCGGCAGTTGGGGACAGTCCCCATGTGTCGGCAGTTTGGGACGGTCCATTGATGCCTGATGCCCCTAGAGGGGAAGAGTAAGACAGCCTGCTCTGCCTTTTTGGGCTTTGGTGTTCCGCTTCTTTATCCTTTACAAGGATCCTCGCATGCGCATTATCGCGCATAGCATTGCGTGTTAATGCGTATGACCGCGTAAAAATGTGCAAAATATGGCTAAATAATGACCGATAAGCAAATAAACACGCAAACACGAGCAGATACGCGCGCAATTGTGCGAATATAGGGTTGTTAGAAATGAAGGACTTCCGATGACTCAGGAGGCACATAATGGCAGATTCCAAACAGGCTCCGCTCGACGCCGAAGCAGCCGCTAAGGCGGCGTTCGCCTCGGTCCAGGATCAACCGTTTCCCGACAACATTTTTACGGCTCCCGAGCTTCGTTGGGCTGTAATTGGGTGTGGCGTTATCGCCAACCAGATAGCTCAGTCTCTCGCCCTTGCCGGCCGAAAGCTCGCGGGCGTTGCCAACCGCACGCTGTCCAAGGCTCAGGCTTTTGCAGAGCAGTATGGCGTTGAGAAGGTCTATGAAACGGTCGAGGACCTCTACGCCGATCCGAATATTGACGCAGTCTATATCACCACGCCGCACAACACGCATATCACCTACCTGCGAGCCGCTCTGGCAGCTGGCAAGCACGTGCTCTGCGAAAAGGCCATCACCCTCAACTCCGCCGAGCTCGACGAGGCCCGCGCCATTGCCGGTGATCACAACGTCGTCCTTATGGACGCCACCACGGTGCTTCACATGCCCTTATATCAAGAGCTGCGTCGCCGCATGGATGACGGTGAGTTCGGCCGTATGAATCTCGCCCAACTCAACTTTGGCAGCTATAAGGAGTACGGCGACCTGACCAACCGCTTCTACAACCGCAACCTTGCCGGCGGTGCCATGCTCGATATTGGTGTGTATGCCCTGTCTGTCATGCGCCTCTTTATGGCGAGCCAGCCCGCTGAGGTTGTCTCGCTGGGCAACACCTGTGAGACCGGTGTCGACGTTGCGGGCGGCATCGTATGCCGTAATTCCGAACAGCAGCTGGGCGTGGTGAGCCTCACGCTCCACTCCAAGCAGCCCAAGCGCTCGGTCATCAGCTTCGATAAGTGCTACATCGAGGTCAACGATTATCCGCGTGCCGATCACGCGACCATCGTGTGGACTGCGGACGGCCACCGCGAGGAGGTCCACGCCGGCACCGAGGCTTACGCCCTTTGCTATGAGATGGCCGATCTTGAGAAGGCCGTTGCCGGCGACGACTCCAAGCGCGAGCTGCTGGGTTATGCTTCTGATGTTATGGAGCTTATGTCCAAGCTTCGCGCCGACTGGGGAGTCGTGTATCCCGAGGAGGAGTAAGCGATGCTAGCGGAAGATAGGCTTAATGCGATTGTGTCGATGGTGCAGCAGGCTGGCTCGGTTACTGTGCCAGAGCTTGCCGATACCCTGGGCGTGACGGCGTCTACCATTCGGCGCGACCTGCAGACGCTCGACCGAGCGCATCGCATCGCCAAGGTCCACGGTGGAGCGACGAGTCTTGAACGCGCGCACGTGACGCGCGACCTAACGCTTAATGAGCGCAGCGACCTCCATAACGACGACAAGGAGCGTATCTGCGCCCGTGCGGCGGCGCTTGTGGAGCCCGAGAGCTTTGTATACATCGACTCGGGCTCGACGACGCTCAGGCTCATCGAGCATCTTCCACACCTTGAAGATGTCACCTATGTGACCGATTCCGTGCTCCATGCTCAGCGCCTTGCTTTGCGCGGCATGCGTACCGTGGTGCTGGGCGGCGAGCTTAAACCCGAGACCGAGGCACTCGTTGGCCCCGATGCCTTGGCAACCTTAGACCGCTACAACTTCAACTGTGGCTTTTGGGGCTCTAACGGCATTGCCGCCGAGCAGGGCTTCACGGCGCCCGATATCGAGGAGGCGCAAGTAAAGCGTATCTCGATGCGCCATACGGCCAAGCGCTTCGTAATCTCGGACGCCAGTAAATTTGGCATGGTGGCGCCCGTCAAGTTCGCGGACTTCCGCGACGCAACGATTATTACCGCAGGCGAGGTCCCCGCCAAGTACCGGGCAATGGACAACGTCATCACGGTCTAACAGCAGTGGACGGGCTAAGGCCAAAACAACCGCGAAGGCGCCTGTCCCCATTATGGTGGTTTAGGGCTCCCAGGGGCAGGGGGCTTCGATGTGGATGTGCTCGCCGGTTACGGGATGCGTGAAGGACACGCTGTGGGCGTGGAGCATCAGGCCGCAGGGGCGCGGCGTTCCGTACAGGTCGTCGCCAACCAGGGGATGATGCTCGCTTGCCAGGTGCACACGGATTTGGTGCTTGCGGCCGGTGAGCAACTCGACATCGATATACGAGCGCGCGGGCAGGCCACGACGGCTCTTAAGGCGCTTGAGCACCTTCACGCGCGTCTGTGACGGCTTGCCGCTGGCGCCGACACGCATCTTGCGGCTATCGTGGCGGTCGCGGGCGATGGGTTTGTCGATGAGCTTCTCGTTCCAGTCGATCTTGCCCTCGGCCAGCGCCAGATAGTGCTTTTCGAAGGCGTGGTCAATCACCATCTGGTCAAAGGCGGGCTGCGTCTGTTTGTCGAGCGAAAACAACACCACGCCGGTGGTGTTGCGGTCCAGGCGGTTGAGCGGCTGCATGTCAGTCGCGGCAAAGCCGTCGCCCATCGCCAGCAACAGATCGCTGGCGTAGTCGGTGAGCGTGCGCTCGCCGGTGCCGTCGCCGTGGACGATCATGCCGGCGGGCTTATCGATGGCCATGAGCCAGGCGTCGCAGTAGAGGACTTGAGGTTCTTCGTTCACGTGTAAGCCTTTCGGTTAGCTGATTCCCACAAACATGCAGCCCGAGGTCGCCCCGCGTAGGCGGGCGGCGGGCTTGCGGCCGGCATGCGCTGCTTCGACGGCACGACGGACGCGGGCGACGG
>USKL01000039.1 GCA_900555225.1 uncultured Collinsella sp. | reverse complement strand
CGCACCCTTGCGGGTTCTCGAATCCCTCCGCTTGCCCACAAGAAAGCGCCCTGGGCCGTTATGGGCTCAGGGCGCTCAATTTTAATGGCTGGGACGGAGGGATTCGAACCCCCAACAGCCGGCACCAAAAACCGGAGTTCTACCGTTGAACTACGTCCCAATGTGTGGTGTTGCCCAAAAGCAACTCGTTTAGTTTACCTAATCTGCGAGGGCATCGCAAACGCCATCGAGCAGGCGTACGGCGAGTGTCTGCGCGTCGCTGGCCGTGAAGGTGCCGTTGTAGCGCGTCATGCCCGTGAGCTCGATGCGAATGCGTGCCGGCTTCTGCTGTGCGGCAACATTGGCAGTGCGGATGCGCTGGGCCAGGTTGTGGCACTCGGCGAGGGCAATCGTGGCGCGCGGTGCGGCGTCGGCGGGCAGCTCGTCGCTTGCGATTTCGAGCACCAGGTCAACGTCGGTTGGGACCTCGGAGTCACAGAGCATCATGCCGCTGTTGTCGGTCGTTGCCGTGGCGATATTCCACATGCGCGACGCAACGCTGCGTGCGATGGGGTCCTCGCCGATAACGGCAATCTGGAAGCGCTCGAGCACGTTGGCGGCGCGAGCAAAACCGATGCGGGACTCGGCTTCGGTGACCGAGGGCTTGCCCTCCCACACATGGTGCAGGCGGTTGATGTAGGCGTAGGTGTCCTGGAAGGCCATGCCGTCGGCAAACAGGCCGACATTTTCCTGGAACTGCTGCAGGGCGGCCTCGGTATGCGGACCAAAGTAGCCGTCGTCTTCGCCACAGGCAAAGCCCAAAACGTTGAGAGCGCGCTGCAGGGCCTGCACATCGGCGCCATGGAAATTGGGCATGCGCAGATAGAGGGTGCGGTCGCCCAGCTTATACGAAGCGTCTACAAGGGCGCTCCAACAGGGGATATCGACGGCATGACCGGCAGCAAGGCCGCTGTCGAGCCTGAAGGTGCTGACGGCCTGCTCAGTGGTGGCTCCAAAGTACTTGTCGGTGACTTCGGCGGCATCAATCGTGTAGCCGAGCTGCAGGAGACGAGACTGCACGTCCTCGACGGCTGCTCCTTGCATGCCCGTTGTAATAGGTTCCATGAACGAACCCCTTTCGGCGTACCATTCGTACTATTTGAGCGTCTGTCGGATAGACAACGCAAAGGGATGCATAAACATGCACTCAACAGTGTAGCAAGTTGTGCCTAAATACGCTGCTGACAGATTTTATAACCCCCGTTAGTTAAGGCGCTCCACAAAGAAATCTGCCATGGAGAGGAACAGCTCGCGTGCGTGCGGATCAAGCTCAACGTTCTCGATGGCCGCTTTGGCCTTAGCGGTCAGGTCGAGCGCGTAAGTGTGGGCGTAATCGATGGAGCCGGTCTCCTGGAAGATCTCCACGGCGCGCGCGAGCTGCGCGGGGTCCTCGGTGCCCGAGGAGAGGATCGCTTCAATCTCGTCGTGATAGCGCTCGTCTGACAGGGCGTGTACGGCGACAAGCGTGCGCTTGCCCTCGGTGATGTCGGTGCGGAAGTCCTTGTTGGCGGCTTCCTTAGTGCCGACAAGGTTGAGCAGGTCGTCCTGAATCTGAAAGGCAAGGCCTGTGTGTAGGCCAAAGGCGCGCAGCGCTTCGATTTGCTCATCGCTGCCGCCGCCGATAATGGCTCCGGCGGCAAGCGGCGTGGCTCCGCTGTAAAACGCGGTCTTGTGCGTCGCCATGTCCAGGTAGTCATCAACCGAGATATCAAAGCGCCCGTCACGGACCCAACCCAGGTCGAGTGCTTGCCCCTCGATGGTGCGGACGATCATCTCGGTAAGCTCGTGGAGCACGCGCAGCTTCACGTCGGACTCCAGCGTGGGGTCGTCGAGAACCGTCTTGGTGACCATGGTGAGCGCCAGGTCGCCGCAATTGATGGCAAGGCCCGTGCCCTCGGTAAGGTGCATGCAGGGCTTGCCTCGACGAAGCTGTCCGTTGTCGGCGATGTCGTCGTGGATCAGCGCGCCCGACTGGAAATGCTCGATGGCTGCCGCGGCGCTGCGGGCGCTCTCAAAGCTACCGCCCACTGCGGTTGCGGCGAGCATGCAGATAAGCGGGCGGTGGCGCTTGCCGGCGTTGGCCGTAAAAGCCGAGAGCGGCGCGTACAGGTAGCGCTCGATATCGGCAGAGGTCGCCTGTCCGTCAAAGAACGTGGCCAGATAGTCGTTAATCTGGTCAAAGTGCTGGGCTAAAAAGCTGGTAAACGGACTGGACACGGGTTCTCGCATTCTTTCTGAGGTTGCATTGATGCAATATGCAGACAACATATTGCCACATCAGGGCGTTTGGCGCGGCAGTTTTGGCGATTTAGGACAACGGGCGTGCGTTTGATGGAGTGTGCCTAAATCAGCCTAAAATGCTCGAGCGCCGCAACGACACCGTCGTGATCGACGGTGTCGGTCACGTAATCGGCCTTATCCTTGAGATAGTCTGGTGCGTTGCCCATGGCGATACCGACATCGACGGCGTTCATCAGCGAGATGTCATTGCTGGCGTCGCCGATGCCGTATACGGTTCCGTGGTGGGGATCGAGGGCGTCGAGTACAGACTGGATGCCCCCGCGCTTCGTGCATTCGCGGGGCGAGATTTCGGTTACCTCGAGTTCGAGCTCGTTAAAGCACAGCAGCGGCTCAAGTGTCTTATCTTGAGCGATGTGGTTGGCGAGCGATGTAGACATCAAGATCTTGTAGACACTGTAATGTTGCAGCTGCGTGACTGCGTCGCCCAGGGTGCGCGCGTATCCGGGGGCATCGGGGGCATCGGCACTCATGCGTACGACGCCGTTGAGGCCCTCAAAGCGGATGACCTCGCCCGATTGCTCAAGATAGGGGGCAAGATGCTGCAGCATGCTGGGTGTCATCGACAGATCGCGAATTGCGTGTCCGTCGATCTCGGCGTAACCGCCCGCAAGACAGACGATGCCGGTCCAGGGCAGCTCAAGAAGTTTGGGGTGGATGCAGCTGAGGGTGCGCCCTGTGCAGATGAAGGCCATGTTGCCGTTGGCGACAAACTCGCGGATTGCCTGCGAAACCGCCTCGTTGGGATAGGGGGAGAGGTCCCGCTCGTCTTCGGGAAGGTCTTGGGCGAGCCTGGGGTCTTGCCAGGCGAGCGTTCCGTCGATATCGAAGAAGCAGATATCACCGCGCTTATGGGCTGCGCTGTCGGCAGGGGAGGCCGAGGTGGTGGGCACAAATTCCGGCTCGAGGCCCATGATCTGGTCAAAATGCTCTTTAACGCGGGGAACGGAGATGCCGATAATCACCTGGGCGGTCTTGCCCGTAATGATGAGGCCCTTGGCGCCCACCGCGACAAACGACGCGTTATCTGCAACGATGGAAGGGTCTGCGACCTCGACGCGCAGGCGCGTGGCGCAGTTGGTTGCGCCCACGATATTGCCAACGCCACCTAAAAGCTGAATTACCCGCTCAGCGAGGACGTGATCTTGATCGGATCGACTATTGACCTCGTCATTGGGAGATTGCTCTTTGGCAAAGTCGCTTCCCGTTAAACAATCGATTGCCGCGCGATTGACGACATGATCCTCGCGGCCCGGAGTCTTAAGGTCATAGACCAAGATGAGTGCTCGAAAACTAACAAAAAAGATGAGGCTAAAGGCAAGGCCGATACCGAGCGCCAAAAGATAGGCACCGGCATGCGTGCGCATGAGCGGAATAAAGTTGAAGGCTGCCATCTCCATGAGGCCGCCCGAGAAGATGCCGACGATGCCAAAGAGATTCATGGTTGTGGCAAGGCAAGACGATAAGACGGCGTAGAGAAAAAAGAGCCCGGGGTGGGTGAACATAAAGAGAAACTCGAGTGGCTCGGTAACGCCGCAAACCACCGAAGCGATGATGGCGGGAACAAGGATGACCCTGAGGCCGGCGCGGCGCTCGGGTTTTGCGGTGGAGTAGAACGCAGCTGCGATGGCAGGAAGGCCAAAGAGCTTGACCCAGCCGGTGGCGGTAAAACCGGCCCACGGCGCAAGCTCATTAAGGGGGCGCGTGCTATGGGAGAGGATGGGGAGCAAACTGCTCCACGTGGCGTAGATGCCGTCGTTAATGACCAGGTTGTCGTAGTAGATCGGCATGTAGAGCAGGTGGTGCAGGCCAAAGGGCTCGAGTGCTCGTTCTAAAAAGACAAAGATGCCCACGCCAAAGGGACCGACGCCTGCAAGCGCGTGACGCAGCGTATCGGTTACATCGTATACGTAGGGCACGATGGCGGCCGAGATAGCAGCAAGGGCAAACACGGCAAAAAAGCTGATGAGGTAGACCAGCGAGGAGCCCGAGAAGGTGCCGAGCCAATCGGGAACCTTGGCATCGTAGAAGCGGTCATGGATGGCGACGACGGTTGCCGATACCACCAGCGGGCCGATAATGCCGGTGTCGAGCGTCTTGATGCCGTCGATGACGGTGATACCGCTGGCGGAGGTCAAAGATGACGGGTACTCAAGTCCAAGGTTGTCTCCGCTCAGCTTAATGATCTCGCTCAAAAAGAAGCAGTAGGCAAAATAGGCGACGAGAGCCTCGAGGCAGCAACGAGCCGGTTGTTTTTGGGCAAGACCGATGGGCAGCGCTACGGCAAAAAGGAGCGGGAGGCGTTTAAAGACCGTCCACGAGCCGCGCTGGATGATAGCCCAGAAAACGTACCAAGGGGTTCCGTATACGGCGAGATCGCCGACGATGTCCGCAGTCGTTGCGAGAGCGGAGACGCCGACCATGAGGCCTGATATAGAAAACAGCATGGCGGGCGCGAACATTGCCCCGCCAAAGCGTTGGATTTTTTGCAGCATGTTCTGCCTTCCGAATATCGAGGCGCGTTGCGCGTGGGGAAACGTTTAAACAATGGATTCATTGTAGAGGACCAGACGAGTGTCGTACCGGCAGTTTTGAGCGAAACCGATTTGGGCATGACAGAAACCGTCAACGGCTAAATCCTGTCGCTTCACCGATATTCGGTTTAAACAACTTTAAGAAATGCTATCGTGCCTAGCCGGAAATGAATAATGTAGAGGTGAAACAATGCCAAAAGCGATATACGAAGGAATCTACCGAGAAATACGCTCGCGCATCATTAATGGGACCTATGCGTTTCAGGAGATGCTGCCAACCGAAGCCGAGCTGACCGCGGAATTTGGCTGCACGCGCAATACCGTCCGCCGCGCTTTGAGCATGCTGGCCGACGGGATGTTTGTGCAGCCCATACACGGCAAGGGCGTGCGCGTTATTTGGCTTAAGGGCGAAACCGACATGTTGGGCGCACTCGAAGAGGTTGAGTCGTTTGGCGAGTTTGCAAAGCGCAACAATGCCGTTGCATCGACGGACGTTAAGTCTTTCGAACATCTGGTTTGCACCGAGCAACTCTCTCGTCACCTGGGCTTTAAGGTGGGCGAGGAGTTGATTCGCGTAGTGCGTGTCCGAAGCCTCAACGGCAACGCGCGCCAAGTGGACCATGGCTATTTTTTGGCGTCGATCGCCAAGGGCCTGACTCCCGAGATCGCGGCAGATTCTATTTACGGCTATCTGGAGCACAAGCGCGGTGTCAAAGTGATGGCGAGCCGTCGTACGGTGAGTGTCGAGCTCGCCAACGATGAGGACTGCAGCTATCTTGACCTCGGCAAATACAACTGCGTTGCCGTCATGGAGAGTCAGTCGTACACCTCGGATGGCATCTTGTTTGAGGTGACGCACACTCGCACACACCCCGAGATCTTCCATTACCGCGTCAATTCCAAGCGATAGCCGGCTAGCTCGCAGCCTGACGAGACTCATGGCCTCAAAGAGAAAACGCCCGGTCAAACCGACGGTACATCGGCTTGACCGGGCGTTTTCTCTGCATTAGATAACAAATAATTGTTTATACAAAACTTGTCAAGTATCAAGTTGAAATTACCGTTCACCGAAGTTTTTCTACCGCTCTAGTAATACTTGTTCAAACAACTAGCCAAATGGCGTATCGTTCAAATCAGCAAAAGGGGCAAAGTCCCCGAGCCAATCTCCGAAGGCGGCGGCAAAGGGTGCCGCCACGGTGTGAAAGGGTGGATTGTAATGAAGAACGAAATGAGCAGAAGGCAGTTCCTGGGCTTTGCTGGTTCCGCGGCTGCAGTTCTTGGTCTGGGCCTCGTGGGCTGCGGTGGCTCCGCCGGCTCCGGCTCCTCTGCTTCTGGTGACGCTGCCGAGGTCTACTTCCTCCAATTCAAGCCCGAGGTCGACAAGGAGTGGAAGGAGATCGCCAAGGCCTATAAGAAGGAGAAGGGCGTCGAGGTCAAGATCGTGACCGCCGCTTCCAACACCTACGAGGAGAAGCTCAAGTCCGAGATGTCCAAGAGCTCCGCTCCGACCCTGTTCCAGGTCAACGGCCCCACCGGTCTTAAGAACTGGAAGGATTACTGCGCCGACCTGTCCGATACCAAGCTCCGCGGTGAGCTCATTGACGACTCCCTGGCTCTGCAGTCCGACGGCAAGGATGTGTGCATCGACTGGGTCCAGGAGAGCTTCGGCATCATCTACAACAAGCAGCTGCTCGAGAAGGCTGGCTACAAGGCCGAGGACATCAACTCCTTCGACAAGCTGAAGGCTTGTGCCGACGACATCCAGGCCCGCAAGGACGAGCTTGGTGTCGAGGGTGCCTTCACTTCCGCCGGCATGGACGACTCCTCCAGCTGGCGCTACACCACCCACCTTGCCAACATGCCGCTCTACTACGAGTTTGAGAAGGAGCACAACCAGGAGGACGACGAGATCAAGGGTGAGTTCCTCGACAACTACAAGCAGATCTTCGACCTGTACATCACCGACTCCACCTGCGATCCTTCGCAGCTTGCTTCCAAGACCGGCGACGACGCCACCAACGAGTTCGCAACCGGCAAGGCCGTCTTCTACCAGAACGGCTCTTGGGCCTACTCTGACCTCGTCAAGGCCGGCATGACCGACGATCAGATTGGCATGATGCCGATCTACATCGGTGTTGACGGCGAGGAGAACCAGGGCCTGTGCTCCGGCGGCGAGAACTACTGGTGCGTCAGTTCCCAGGCTTCCGAGGATGCCCAGAAGGCCACCGAGGACTTCATGTATTGGTGCGTCACCGCTGACACCCCGACCAGCATCATCGCCGACAAGATGGGCCTGACCGCTCCGTTCAAGAGCGCCAAGGAGACCACCAACGTCTTCTCGCAGCAGGCCGTTGCCATGGCCAAGGACGGCAAGAAGACCGTCGCTTGGGACTTCGTCTACATTCCCTCCGAGGAGTGGAAGAAGAACCTCAAGCAGGCTCTGATTGCCTACGCTGCCGATAACAGCAAGTGGGACGGCGTCAAGAACGCCTTCGTCGATGGCTGGAAGACCGAGAAGGCCGCTTCCGAGTAAGCAGTTGCTGCCCAAGCTATCTGATTAGCGACAGGGGGCGGGCAGACGTTGGTTTGCCCGCCCCCTGCATATTGAAAGGACCCTTTTATGGGCAAAGCACTCAAGCGCTGGTGGCCGCTCTTTATGCTGCCCACGTGCCTGGCGTTTATGATCGGGTTCGTGATCCCTTTTATCCAGGGCTTCTATCTCTCGTTCTGCCAGTTTATTATCATTAGTAACGCGCACTTTGTCGGTATCGAGAACTACGTGCGCGCGCTGTCCGATCCGCAGTTCTCCACGTCGTTCTTCTTTACCGTGGCGTTTGCCTTCCTGTCGACGGTGCTCATCAACGTGATCGCCCTGGCCATTGCGCAGGCGCTCACCCGCAAGGCGCTCAAAGGCACCAACATCTTCCGTACGATCTTCTTTATGCCTAACCTGATCGGCGGCATCGTGCTGGGCTACATTTGGCAGATTCTGATCAACTGCCTGCTCTCCAACGTGGGCGCCCAGCTCATCGCTCTTAACTCTGCTGCTGGCTTCTGGGGCCTTATCATCCTGACCCTGTGGCAGCAGGTCGGCTACATGATGATCATCTACATCGCTGGTCTGCAGTCCATTCCGTCCGACTACATCGAGGCCGCCAAGGTCGACGGCGCTACGGCATGGCAGACGTTTTGGAAGGTTAAGATCCCTAACCTGATGCCGACCATCACCATCTGCCTGTTCCTGTCCATCACCAACGGCTTTAAGCTGTTCGACCAGAACCTCGCCCTTACCGGCGGCGCCCCCGCGCACTCCACCGAGATGCTCGCCCTGAACATCTACAACACGTTCTATTCGCGTGCCGGTATCGCATGGCAGGGCATTGGTCAGGCCAAGGCGGTTATCTTCTGCATCCTGGTCGTGGCCATCTCCATGATCCAGCTTAAGGCCACGAGGTCCAAGGAGGTGCAGCAGTAA
The DNA here is from genome assembly GCA_900555225.1 of uncultured Collinsella sp. Taxonomy (GTDB): domain Bacteria; phylum Actinomycetota; class Coriobacteriia; order Coriobacteriales; family Coriobacteriaceae; genus Collinsella. The sequence goes on along the minus strand of USKL01000039.1, from coordinate 1,435 downwards.
TGAAACGCGATAAGGTTATCAACCGCGCGCTCTCGATTTTCTTTACGATCCTGTCGCTCGCGTGGATCTACCCCGTGTTCATGATTGCGCTTAATTCTTTTAAGAAAGCGACCGCAATCAGCACCACCACGGCATTCGATCTGCTCACGCCCGAGACGTTCAACGGCCTCGCAAACTACATGCACGCCCTTAACGAGCAGGGCTTTGCCTCGGCATTTATGTACTCGCTCATCATCACGGTCACGTCGGTCGTGCTGATCTTGGTGTGCTGCTCCATGTGCGCTTGGTACGTGGTTCGTGTCAACAACAAGATCTCGAACTTCTTCTATTACCTGTTCGTGTTCTCGATGGTCGTGCCGTTCCAGATGCTCATGTTCACGCTGTCCAATTTGGCGGACCGCATCGGCTTTAACACGCCGTTCAACATCTGCTTTATCTATCTGGGCTTTGGCGCGGGCCTGGCGGTCTTTATGTTCGCCGGTTTTGTAAAGAACATCCCGCTCGAGATCGAGGAGGCGGCCATGATTGATGGCTGCAACCCGGTCCAGGTGTTCTTTAAGATCGTCCTTCCCATCATGAAGCCCACCTATCTTTCGGTCGGCATCCTCGAGACCATGTGGGTCTGGAACGACTATCTGCTGCCCTACCTTACGCTCGACTCCACCAAGTACAAGACCATTCCTATCTTGATCCAGTACTTCCGCGGCGGCTACGGCCACGTCGAGCTCGGCCCCATGATGGCCTGCATCATGATGGTCGTTATCCCCATCGTTATCATGTACATCCTCTGTCAGAAGTACATCATCGACGGCGTGGTGGCAGGTGCCGTCAAGGGCTAATGCCGTAACTGTTTTGCAAGTTTCTGCGGCGCCCCTCAGCGCGGCGCCGCATATCGAAAGGTAGAGACATGGCCGAGATCGTTCTCAAACATGTTCAGAAGGTGTATCCCAACAACGAGTCAAAAAAGAAAGGCTTCTTTGGCAAAAAGAAGAAGACCGAGGAGAAGAAGCACAACCTCAAGGTTACCGAGGACGGTGTGCTCGCTGTAGAGGACTTCAACCTCACCGTTCACGACCAGGAGTTCGTCGTCCTCGTTGGCCCCTCTGGCTGCGGTAAGTCCACGACGATGCGCATGGTCGCCGGCCTGGAGGACATTACCTCGGGCGATGTGCTCATCGACGGCAAGCGTGTCAACGACGTGGCGCCCAAGGACCGCGACATCGCCATGGTGTTCCAGAGCTACGCTCTGTACCCCAATATGACGGTGTACGAGAACATGGCATTTACGCTCGAGCTCAAGAAGGTTCCCAAGGACGAGATCGACCGCAAGGTTCGCTCTGCTGCCGAGATTCTGGGCATTACCGAGTACCTCGACCGTAAGCCCAAGGCGCTCTCCGGCGGCCAGCGCCAGCGTGTCGCTATCGGCCGCGCCATC
>USKL01000038.1 GCA_900555225.1 uncultured Collinsella sp. | reverse complement strand
AAGTGATTAATATGGAAGAAGAACACTGTGAATGCGAGACGGAAGAGTTCGTCGGCAGGATACGCGATAGCATGTTGGATGACGATACCGTCATGGATATGGCCGATCTCTTCAAGATATTCGGGGACAGCACGCGCATACGCATACTGTGGGCACTCCATGAAAGCGAGATGTGCGTACGCGGGATCAGCAAGAGCCTCGACCTCTCGATGTCCGCCGTATCCCACCAGCTGAAAGCCCTCAAGGATGCCGACCTGGTCCAAAGCCGTCGCGACGGGAAGAACACCTACTATTCCCTGTGCGACGAGCATGTCGAGATCCTCCTGAATACGGCGCTCACGCACCTCAAGGAGGAGAAGTGATGAGACGCACATATGGGATCGACATAGACTGCGCCAACTGTGCCAGGAAGGTCGAGGAGGCCATCTCAGAGGTCGATGGGATAGAATCCGTGACCCTGTCCTTCGTGGACAAGAGGATGTTCATAGAGGTATCGGACGGCAACGTGGATCGCTTCGACGAGATCGAGAAGGCGCACCCCGATATCTTCAACATCTTGCTGCAGGTGCTGGAGGAGGGCCGCCTGACCGATAGCCAGGGCAAGACGGTCGACTTCCGCAACACCGTGATCATCATGACGTCCAACGTGGGCGCTCGCGAGATTGCGCAGGATGCGAGCGTGGGCTTTGGCACCACCGGCGAGCAGGGCCTCACGTCGAGTGAGATTCGCGGCCGCGCGATGGGCGAGCTCAAGCGCCTGTTCCGCCCCGAGCTGCTCAACCGTATCGACGACATTGTGGTGTTCCAGAAGCTCTCGGGCGAGAATCTCACCAAGATCGCGCACCTGCTGGTGGACGACCTGCGTCAGCGTTTGATTGCCAACGGCATGAACATCAAGCTCACCGATGCGGCCTATGACAAGATCGTGGCCGAGGGCACCGACCTCACCAACGGTGCGCGTCCGCTGCGCCGTGCCATCCAAAAGCTCATCGAGGACCCGCTGTCCGAGGAGCTTCTGGCCGGCGAGTGGGGCGAGGGCGATACCGTCCTGTGCGACGTGGCCGATGGCAAGTTTGTCTTTAGCCACGGCACGGGCGAGATCCCGGCACCGCGTCCGGCGGGCACGCTCGGTGGCGATACCGCCCCGGCGGCACCGCACACCGGCAACGCCGCGCCCGTGAGCGGCGGCGTGACCTCGGGCCCCGGCGGCATGATGCAAGCCGGTTCCGGCGCGCTGTAGGGCGTGGCGACAATTTGATACGCGCAATCGAGGCGCTCCGGAAAGGGCGCCTCGATTTGTAGAGCTGCGGAAGCTGTGACCGTTACGCTATACGGTCCACCGTTAGCCGATGATGCGAGGGCGCTCGGCGTTTTCGACTGGTTTATGCACGCAAAGTCTGGGAATATACAAGTCGCATGTCTTACTGTCTAACCAGTTGCGCCAAGGAGGCACCATGGACTACAAGATTACCGGCTACGAGCCCGCCCAGCTGTTCCATTTCTTTGAGGAGGTCAGCGCGATCCCCCGTGGGTCTGGCAACGAGAAAGGCATCAGCGATTTCCTGGTCGCGTTTGCCAAGGAGCGCGGTCTCGATGTGTATCAGGACGAGGTCTACAACGTTATCATTCGCAAGCCCGCATCTGCCGGCGCCGAGAATGCCCCGACCGTAATGCTGCAGGGCCACATCGATATGGTGTGCGACAAGTTGGGCTCCGTTGAGCACGACTTTACGACTGATGGTATCGACCTGGTCGTCAAGGACGGCGTCCTCACCGCTAACGGCACCACTCTGGGCGCCGACAACGGTATCGCCGTCGCTCTGATGCTCACTGTTCTCGATGACGATTCGATTGTTCACCCCGCCCTCGAGTGCGTGTTCACCACCGACGAGGAGACCGGCATGGAGGGCGCGCAGGGGCTCGACTTCTCCCAGCTCTCCGCCCGCCGGATGCTGAACATCGACTCGGAGGACGAGGGGATCTTTACCGTCAGCTGCGCCGGCGGTGTCGTCGTTACCTACACCTGCCCGATCGCGCGCGAGCACAAGACCGGTAGCACCCTCACGCTCGACATCTCCGGCCTGCTGGGCGGCCACTCCGGCAGCGATATCAACCTGGAGCGCGGCAACGGCAACCTCATCATGGCCCGCATCATCGACCGCCTGATGGTCGCCGGCGAGCCCGCCATCGTTAGCTTTAACGGCGGCACCAAGGACAACGCCATCAACCGTGAGTGCAAGGCTGTTCTGGTCTACGCCGACCACGCTGCCGCCGAGGCCGCGGCCCAGATCGCAAAGGGCATCATCGCCGACGTTACTGCCGAGCTCGAGGTCTTCGACCCCGGCTTTACCTGCACGGTTGAGATTGCCGACAACGCTGAGGTCGAGGCCATGGACGAGAAGTCCGCACTTGCCCTTATTCGCGCTCTGCGTCTTGCCCCCAACGGTGTGATCCGCCGCAACGTCGCCACCGACGGCTCCGTCGAGGTTTCCTCCAACATCGGCGTGGTTGCCACCTCTGACGACCAGGTCAAGATCATGCTGTCCCCGCGCTCCTCGATCACCTCGCTGCAGAACGAGTTCAAGGACCGCCTGCAGACGCTGGCCGATGTCCTGGGCTTCGACGCCAAGTTTGAGTTTGAGTATCCCGGCTGGAGCTATGCCGAGCATTCGCCGGTCCGCGACGTCTTTGTCGAGAGCTATCGCGAGCTCTTTGGCTCCGAGCTGCGCATCGAGTCCATTCACGCCGGCCTTGAGTGCGGCCTGTTTGCCGAGGCCCTGCACGGCCTGGACGCCATCGCCGTGGGCCCGACGCTCTCCGATGTCCACACCCCGGACGAGAGCATGGAGCTCGCTTCTGCCGAGCGCTTCTACGAGCTGCTCATCGACGTCCTCAAGCGCCTCGCTGCGTAAAGGTCGCGCTGGCAGCAGTCCGAGCCACGTGCTAGCAGATTGCAAATGACATTACGAGAGGGGGCACCCGGTCTTTTGCGACGGGTGCCCCTCTTTTTTGTTTGAAAAATGGGAAATAGTCTGGTGTCTAGTCCATTTCTGCCCTGATGAGGTCGAGGGTGCGCTGGCAGTTTTCGCGGACGGGGCCGAGCATATGCTCGCGCAGGTCCGCCATGCCGGGCAGGTCGGCGTATTCGTCCATGACCTCTTCCATGCAAATGGGCACCTCGTAGGCGAGGTCCATCATGGTCGCAAAGCAAAACTTCTCGGATAGCCCGGCATCGGTGAGCGTCGCCTCCAGTGCGGGGTCTCCCATACCGTGGTATCGGCGGATAGCGCCTGGACCGATGCGCCCCACACGATTTTCGCCGCCAACGCTCATGGCAAGGCGCGCTTTTCGCCGCATACGTTCGTATGCTAAGCCCGATGCGACATCGTACATGGGTGCGAGCGCCGCGTTTGTGCCTTTGCCTAGGATGAGCGAGTAGTTTTTAGCGTGTGCGTCAGGCGCTCCGATAATGGCGTTATAGAACAACATGTAGGTAAAAAGCACAAGATTCATGTGGTGGGGGACTGTGTTAATCAGTCGTTCTTGGATGTCTCGTGTAGTTGGTCCTCCGTCGGCGGTGTATTTCTGGGTTGGCAATACACCGAGTGCCTGGCAAAAGTCCTCCTGATGCAGCCTTTCGATATTTCCGCTGCTATTGACCATTCTGTCGTACCGTTCAACGACGAGCGCAGCTTCGTCTTCAAATGTGCAATAGGAGACGTTGGCAGTTGGAATGCCAACACGCCGAGCTGTTTTCATGCAGACGAATTCGTTTAAGGCCTGATGTTTGAACCCAACGACACCATTTTTGAAGATATGGGTAGTGGGGGATGACCCTAGACATTCGCACCATTGTCCATCATGCCAAGCTAGTGCAAATTTGCCTTGGTTGCCGCCCAGGGACCAGCTTTCGTTGGAGCCCATCCATGTCTCTCTTTCGTCATCGCGAATTGCTTTGAGCTTGTGAGCGATTTGAGAATTGGTAAGCGGGCGGTATGCCGAGACCCTGCCGCGGGCGGCGTCTAATTGATCGGCTCGACAAAACTGAACGGCCCCCGCGCAGTCAAGACCGATATGGCACAAGAGGGCGACGGGGTTGTTGGATGCAACATCATGCTCGGTGGCAATAGCGCGACGCTGCTCTTGACTGTCGGGCAAAAGGCCAAATAGGAACGGGCGGACGATGTTATGGCCATACGTGCGATTGGAAAGCGGCATTGTTAGCGATAACGGTGCTCCGCGATAGGTTGGGGCGTATGCAAAGCTGCAGAGTCCATGCTCGTCTTGCCGGAGAATGCCGGCGATTTCGCCACAAATGAGGGTCGCGAGCTCCATCTCTGCCATTTATTTCACAACCTTGCAGCCAAAGGAGAGGTTTGAAGTGCCGGAAAGGCCTTGCTCGGCTGCGATTTGGGCCAGCAAGGCACCATAGGAAGATGGCGTTCCTTGTCGAGTGGGTCGTCTGCCTACGCTTGGCTTTGGCAGGGTATTCGAGTTCGCGATAGGGAGGTTCACTATCGTCGTCGGATGTTCGGAGGGCGATGCGATGGAATCGTTATCGCTTTGCGCGAAGAGGCCTATGCCGAGTGCGTTAAAGACGGTCAGCAACTTGTCGAGTCGAATGCCGGTGGCGTCTCCTAGCTCGAGCGATGCGAGCAGGCGCTCCGAAACACCGGCCTTTTTAGCGAGGGTCGCACGGGTGATTCCCTGCGACTCGCGTGACTGGCGCACGTAGATGCCAGCTTGGCGCGGTGTGGTGATGGGAAGGGTATCCACGGCGATCTCCTAACGTGCAGACTTTTGCATATCAGTATGACATGCAAAAGTCTGCACGAAAAGGCCTCATGCAAAACTCTGCATGAGGTCTTGTACGAGCGTTGAGTTTTGAGCGATTGTGTTTGGCGTTACAGCACCAAAATCCCCAGATGCTCAAGCAAGATCTTAAGCCCGATGAGGATGAGCACGACGCCACCCACGATGGTGGCGGGTTTTTCGTAGCGCGCGCCAAAGGTGTGGCCGATTGCTACGCCGGCGACGGAGAAGATAAACGTTGTGACGCCGATAAGCGATACAGCGGGAACGATGTCAACCGAGAGCGCCGCAAACGAGATACCTACGGCTAGGGCGTCAATCGAGGTGGCAATGGCAAGAATCAGGTATTCTACCAGGTCAATCTTTTCGGCATCCTTGCCGTCACCTTCATCCTCGTCCTCGGTAAAGGCCTCCCACAGCATTTTGCCGCCGATGAAGGCGAGCAGGATAAAGGCGATCCAGTGGTCGATGGGGCCGATGATGCCCATAAACTGGCTGCCAAGCGCCCATCCGATTACGGGCATGGCGGCCTGAAAACCGCCAAAGAACAGGCCAAGCACCACGGCGACCTTAAGGTTGATCTTTTTCATGCCGAGACCCTTGCAGATGGATACGGCAAAGGCGTCCATCGAAAGGCCAACGGCGAGCAACACGAGCTCTGCGAGTCCCATAGTCTGGCTCCCTCTCTGCGGGCGAGCCCGATTACGCGACTACTCCCTCATTTATATGAGACCCGATGCTACCACATGAGCAGTCAAAGGAGCCCCGTCCCAAATGAGCTACCTAAGCGGTGTTCGCTCATTCTGTAAGCATCGGATTTCGCAAGCGCCGCAGGGACAAACCGTGAGAAACTATTTAGCGTTTATGGAGCGTATACGATGGGAGCGATGCCTTGGATAAGAACGAGCTGCAAAAGCGTATGGAACAGGCCATCCGCCTGACGGCACCTGGTCAGCCGATCCGCACCGCCCTCGACATGATCATCGCCGGTCACCTGGGCGCCCTTATCTGCGTCGGCGACACCGAAAACGTGCTCGCTGCCGGTAACGACGGCTTCCCGCTCAACATTTCGTTTACCTCGAACCGCCTGTTCGAGCTTTCCAAGATGGACGGCGCCATCGTTATCGATGGCGACCTCACCCAGATCCTGCGCGCCAACTTCCACCTCAATCCCGATCCCTCGCTCGCCACGAGTGAGACGGGCATGCGTCACCGTACTGCCGCTCGCATGTCGGTGCTCACCGATGCCATCGTGATCTCGGTTTCGGCTCGTCGCGCCGTCGTCAACGTGTACGTCCACGGCAAGAGCTACGAGATCCAGCCCGTCACCACCATCATGAGCTCGGTCAACCAGCTCGTCGCCACGCTCCAGACTACCCGTCAGTCGCTCGATCGCTCCCTGCTGCGCCTGACGGCCCTCGAGCTCGACGACTACGTCACACTCGCCGACATTACCGGTATTTTCTCGAGCTTCGAGATCATGCAGCAGGCAAAGACCGAGCTTAAGGATTGCATTGTCAAGCTGGGTAACCAGGGTAAGCTCGTGCAGATGCAGCTCGAGCAGCTCGCGGGCTCCAGCATGGATACCGAATACGACTTGATGATCCGCGACTACGCGAGCGATTCCTCTGAGGCCAACGCCGAGAAGATTCGCGCCGAGCTGAGCCGTATGACGCCTAAGGACCTGTCCGACCCGCAGCACGTGGCGGCAGTTCTGGGCTATGACGACTTGGACGAGGACTCCGTCATGACGCCGCTGGGCCTGCGCACGCTTTCGCGCGTGTCCGTCGTGCGCGACGGCGTGGCCGAGAAGATCGTCGACGAGTACGGCTCGCTGCAGGAGCTCATGGACGACATCAGCGAGGATCCGGAGCGCTTGGGCGACTTTGGCGTCAACAACCCTGCCATTCTTGCGGACTCGCTGTACCGCATGAAGGGCACCAAACAGGGGAACGCATAATGGCGCCCGTATGCGCCGTGGTCGTTGCCGGCGGCAGCGGCCAGCGCTTTGGAAATCCCGGCGGCAAGCAGCTCGTTAATGTGGCGGGCCGTCCGCTCATGAGCTGGTCCATCCGCGCGTTCGATCGTAGCGATAAGGTCGGCCATATCGTCGTGGTTTGCCCTGCCGAGCGCCGTGCCGAGATGCGCCGCCTGGCCATTGACCCGTTTGACTATGACACGCCCATCAGCTTTGCCGATGCCGGCGATACCCGTCAGGATTCCACCCGTGCCGGCGTGCATGCGGTTCCGGCGGGTTTCGAATATGTCGCCATCCACGACGGCGCTCGTCCGCTCATTACGACCGAGGCCATCGACCACGCTATCGACGTGCTCGTGAGCGACCGTGCCCTCGACGGTGTCGTGTGCGGTCAGCCCGCGATCGACACGCTCAAGATCGTTGACGGCGATAATATCGTCGAGACGCCGCCGCGTGAACTCTACTGGGCAGCGCAGACGCCGCAGATCTTTAGCGTCGATGCTATGAAGCGCGCCCACGCTGCAGCCATTGCCGAGGGCTTTATCGGTACCGATGATTCGTCGCTGGTCGAGCGCATGGGTGGGCGTGTCCGCTGCGTCCAGAGCCCACGCGACAACCTTAAGGTGACGGTACCCGAGGACCTGCGTCCCGTAACCGCGATTCTGCTTGGCCGCATGGCCGAGGGAGAGGACCTTCCCCATGTTCAGTAACCTGCGCATTGGCCATGGCTACGACGTTCACCGTCTGGTGGAGGGGCGTCGATGTATCATCGGCGGTGTCGACATTCCCTACGAGCGCGGCCTGCTGGGCCACTCGGATGCCGATGTGCTCGCGCACGCCTTGGCCGACGCCATTCTGGGCGCCTGCCGTGGGGGAGACATCGGCAAGCTATTCCCCGACACCGATCCCGCCTACGAGGGTGCCGATTCGATGGTGCTGCTTGCCCGCGTGATGGACTATGCGCGTGAGCTGGGCTTTGAGTTTGTCGATGCCGATTGCACCATTGCCTGCCAGCAGCCTAAGATCACCCCGCATCGCGATGCCATGCGCGCCAACCTTGCCCATGCCCTGGGCGTTGACGTCGAAAACGTGGGCGTCGCCGCCACTACGACCGAAAAGCTCGGTTGGGAAGGCCAGGGCGAGGGAATCGGCGCCTGGGCCGTCTGCCTGCTACAGAAAACCGTTAAGGAGTAACGAATGCGTATCTACAACAGCGCTACCCATAAAAAGGAAGAGTTCCAGCCCATCGAGTCCGGCAAGGTCCGCATGTACGTGTGCGGCCCCACGGTCTACGACAACATCCACATCGGCAACGCCCGTACGTTCATCAGCTTTGACGTGATTCGCCGCTGGCTCATCGCGAGCGGTTACGAGGTCACGTTCGCCCAGAACCTCACCGATGTCGACGACAAGATCATCAAGCGCGCCAACGAGCAGGGCCGTACGGCCGCCGAGGTCGCGACGGAGTTCTCCGACAAGTTCATCGGCGTCATGCGCGCCGCCAACGTGCTCGATCCCGATGTGCGCCCCCGCGCCACCAAGGAGATCGGCCCCATGATCGCCATGATCAAGACGCTTATCGAGCAGGGCCACGCTTACGCAGCCGATAACGGCGATGTGTACTTTGCCGTGCGCAGCGATCCCAACTATGGTCAGGTCTCGGGCCGCAACATCGACGACCTTATGGTTGGCGCACGCATTGAGGAGAACGAGGACAAGAACGACCCGCTCGACTTTGCCCTGTGGAAGGCCGCCAAGCCCGGCGAGCCCAGCTGGCCGAGCCCCTGGGGCGAGGGCCGTCCCGGTTGGCACACCGAGTGCGCCGCCATGGTGCATCGCTACCTGGGCACTCCGATCGACATCCACGGCGGCGGCTCCGACCTTGCCTTCCCGCATCACGAGAACGAGTGCGCCCAGGCCACCTGCGCCTGGCACCAGGGCTTCTCCAACACCTGGATGCACACGGGCATGCTGCTGGTAGACGGCGAGAAGATGTCCAAGTCGCTCGGTAACTTCTTTACGCTGGCCGAGGTGCTCGAGCAGCACTCCGCTGCCGCCCTGCGCCTGCTGATGCTGCAGACGAGCTATCGCTCGCCGCTCGACTTTTCTTGGGAGCGCCTGGAGGGTGCCGAGAACTCGCTCACGCGTATCGCCGGTACGGTCGAGAACCTGCGCTGGGCCGCGAACCATGCGACGGCCGATGCCGAGGAGGCAGCATCTGAGGCGTTTGTCGCCAAGGCCGCCGAGACTCGTACTGCCTTTAAGGAGTGCATGGACGACGACTTTAACACCGCCGGTGCCATGGGTGCTGTCTTTGGCTTTGTCACCGAGTGCAACCAGTACCTGGAGCAGGCGGGTGACGCTGCCGACAAAGCCGCTGCCCTTGCCGCCGCCGATACGCTGGCCGAGCTACTCGATACGTTTGGCGTCGAGCTTCCCGAGCCCAAGGTCGAGCTGCCGCTGGGCCTGCTGGGCGTTGCCGCCGGTCTGGTCGCCTACACGGGCGACGACGTGGACGAGGCCGCTGCCAAGGCCGCAGGCGCAGAGGGCGTCATGCTCAATCATGTGGAAAAGCCGCTGACGCTGGGCGTCCTGAAAAAGACGATCGAGCGCGCCAAGGAGGTCGGCCTGACCACCATCGTCTGCGCGGACTCCATCGTAGAGGCCAGCATGATCGCCAAGCTGGACCCCGATATCATCGTGGCTGAGCCCAGTGAGCTGATCGGCACGGGCCTCACCAGCGGCCCGGAATACGTGGAAGCTGCCAGCCGCGGCGTCAAGGAGGTCAACCCCGACATTCTGGTGCTGACCGCCGCCGGTATTTCCAACGGACAGGACGTTTATAACACCATCATCGCAGGCGCTGACGCGACCGGTTCTTCCTCCGGCGTTGCCAAGGCTGCCGACCGCGCGGCCATGGTCGATGAGATGATCGCCGCCGTGCGCAGGGCTTGGGATGAAAGACATACAAAATAATATGTAACAAATTGATTTGGAGGTCAAACACAATGGAATTCAAGGTTTATCAGAAAGAACTCG
>USKL01000037.1 GCA_900555225.1 uncultured Collinsella sp. | reverse complement strand
AAGTCATAAGCACGCCTACAAGGGCAAAAAGGCCTACAAGGTACACCTTGCCCTAAAGACCGGTGAGCAAGTGCTTCTCCTGCGGGCCGACGGCGGCCAGAAGTTTATTATCTTAGACAGAGTGGAGGCGCCAAAATGATACCTAAAGTAGAAGACGACCTTTTGACGCTTGAGGTCGAGACTCAGCCGAGTCTTACTTACGCTCTGGATATTGAGCATGGGCGCATTCGCGGCATGGTAGACGAGCTCGAGTCGCTGAGGCAGGCTATTTACCTGATTCTCAGCACGGAGCGGTACGCCTATCTCATTTACTCATGGAACTACGGCGTTGAGCTCGTCGAGCTTATCGGCCAGCCGAAAGAGTATGCGCTTCCAGAGATTAAGCGTTGCATTACAGAGGCCCTACTGCAGGACGACCGAATCACCGCAGTAGACGGCTTCGATTTTGAGACCGGAAAAAAGACCGTGCACGTCACCTTTACCGTGCATAGCATTTTCGGCGATTTGGAGGTGGAAACCGATGTATGAGGATAAAACCTATGAGGCGATTCTTCAAGAGAAACTCACCCGCATAGCGTCGAGCCTTGATAAGCGCGAGGGCTCGATTATTTTCGATGCGCTTGCGCCGAACTCCCTTGAGAGCGCCATGATTTATGTGGCTCTCGATACTGTACTCAATGAGACCTTCGCAGACACCGCAAGCAGAGACTACCTTATCATGCGCTGCGCTGAGCGCGGTATCACGCCTCTGCCGGCGACCTGCGCCGTGGGTATCGGCGAGTTCAGTATGGATATTCCTGTCGGCACGCGCTTCTCCTGCGATAAATACAACTGGGCCGTGACCGAGAAAATCGAGTCTCTCAAGTATTACCTTACTTGTGAGACCGCCGGTGCGGACCCGAACAGCTACACCGGTCAGCTTATTCCCATCGAGTATATCGAGGGACTCGCGACCGCGGAGCTGACGAGTATCGTTATTAACGGTGAAGACGAAGAAGCGACCGAGACCCTGAGACTGCGCTACCTCAACAGCTTTGAGGAGAACACGCCTGCCGGCAGCCCCTGGGTCTACGACATGGATGAGGGCACCATCCCCGGTTGGGTCGCCGGCAAGATCGCGGCCAACAAATGCCGCGTCTGCGCTGTCGAGGACGATATGCAGATTAATTTCTACCAGGGTATTCAGCGCGGCCTGGAGGACCGCTCCGTCGCCTGTATGCTGCCGCTGATGCACGACGACATCCGCAAGATGCGCGCCATCAAGGACGCCGAGGAGATTGAACTCATGCGCCATGCGCAGTCGATCACCGATGCCGCCTTCCAGCACATGCTCGGCTTTATTAAGCCCGGTATGACCGAGAAGCAGGTACGCAACGAGCTCGAGAACTTTATGTTCGCCAACGGTGCTGACAGCCTTGCCTTCGGCTCCATCGTGGCGAGCGGCCCCAACACCGCCAACCCGCATGCCGTCCCGAGCGACCGCGTGATTGAGAAGGGCGACTTTGTCCTCATGGATTACGGTGCGGGCTACTGCGATTATCGTTCCGATATGACGCGCACCGTCGTGATGGGCGAGCCCACGCAGGAGCAGCTCGACCTGTACGCGCTCGTGCGCCGTACGCACGAGGAGTGCGTCGCCGCCATCCATCCGGGCGTCGAGGGCAACGACATTTTCAAGCTTTCCAAGAAGATTATCGGCGATGCCGGGTATGGCGATTACTATAACCATGGTCTGGGCCACGGCGTGGGCATCGACATCCACGAGCTGCCCAACTTTAACCGCAGCAAGAACACCATCGAGATCGGCTCGGTTATCACCATGGAGCCCGGCGTGTATCTGCCCGGTGTGGGCGGCGTGCGTCTGGAGGACTACGGCGTGGTCACCGAGAACGGCTACGAGCCCTTCACCAAGACCCCGCACGACCTGCACGTCATCGATTGCTAGCCCATTTCGATAGATTTTTGGGGCGGGGCGTCCGGATCAATTCGGGCGCCCCGCGTTCTCTTTTTATGCGCTCGCTGCAGGCGCCGTCTGCAAGTGTATAATTTCGGTCGTATGTAATTTGGACGCTTGTGCGTTCTGCCCATAACAAGAAAGGTCGCTATGCCTACCATTTCTACCGCCGACTTCAAGAACGGCCTCGGTCTCCGCATTAAGGACAAGGTCTACACCATCGTCGAGTTCCAGCATGTCAAGCCGGGCAAGGGTGGCGCGTTTGTGCGCTACAAGACCCGCGACATCAAGAGCGGCCGCGTCGTCGAGAACACCTGCAACGCCGGCACCAAGTTCGAGAGCGTCATGCTCACCACCCGTGAGTTCCAGTACCTCTACAACGATGGCGCCGACTACATCTTCATGGACAACGAGACCTATGAGCAGGTTCCCGTTCCCGAGGACATGGTGGGCGAGAACTCCAAGTGGCTGCGCGAGAACGACATTTGCCAGCTGCTCTTCGCCGACGATGAGCTCATGGGCGTGACCCCGCCGATGTTCATCGAGACCACCATCGTCCAGACCGACCCGGGCTTTAAGGGCGACACCGTCCAGGGTTCCACCAAGCCGGCCACGATCGACACCGGCGCTGTCATCCAGGTCCCCATGTACCTCAACGAGGGCGAGGTCATCAAGGTTGACACCCGCGACGGCAAGTTCGTCTCCCGCGTCTAGCAACCAACTCTTCTAGGAGGACTCATGCCCCAGGAAATCAAGATTGACGGCATCGGCATTTCACCCGATGTTCTGACCGCCATCGTCTCGCGCGCCGTGTCGGATGTCGAGGGCATCGCCTCCGTTGGCGTCAAGGACCTTGCCACCAACCTTGTCTCCATGATGCTCTCGTCCAAGGCCCCGGCTTCTGAGCCGGCGGTCGAGGCCGAGGTCGTCGGCGACAAGCTCGCACTCACCGTGCGCGTCGTGGTGTTCTTTGGCTATCCGTTCAAGAAACTCGCCGAGGCCGTTCGCGCCGCCGTGGTCGCCGCCATCGATGCCCAGGTGGGCGTTGAGATTGAGCGTGTTGACGTTTGCATCGACGGCCTCGTTTTCCCCAAGGAGTAACCTTTGAGCCTTAAGGTTTATCGCGGGCGTACGCTTGCCCGCAGTCAGGCGCTGCAGCTGCTGTTCCAGGCCGAGGCCACGGACAGTCCGCTCGAGCGCGTCCTCGAGGGCGATTTCCTGATCTCGAAGGGTCCCCTCGACCCCTATGCGCTGGAGCTTTGCCGCGGTGCCTACGAGCATATCGACCGCATCGACTGCGCTCTGCGCTCCGTTGCCAAGAACTGGGATCTTATGCGCATGCCCGGCGCCGACCGCAATCTGCTGCGTATCGCCGTTTACGAGATGCGTTTCCTCACCGACGAGGAGGTCTCGGACGCCATCGTAATAAACGAGGCCGTCGAGCTTGCCAAGGCTTATGGCACCGACCAGTCCGCGTCGTTCGTCAACGGCGTGCTGGGCAAGATCGCTCGCAGCGAGGAGCTGCCGGGCGAGGACCTGTACCAGGAGCTGCTGGCCGAAGATCGCGCTCGCGAGGAGGCGCAGGCTGCCGCCAAGGTTGCGGTTGCCCAAGCTGAGGCTGGCGTGCTGGCCGAGGATGCGGACGCCGCCGAGGCTGACATCGACTCCGTCGAGGAGTAGCCATGCCAGAGGGTTCTGTCCGTAACTTTGATGAGATCTCGGACCGTCTGGATCAGATTATCGCTACCGTTCGCTCCAAGGATACCTCCTTGGAGCGTTCGCTCGATTTGTTTGACGAAGCGATTGAGCTGGGCTCCCGTGCGGTCGATATGGTCGACAAGTTTGAGTTGACGCCGCGTGAGGCCGACAAGCTCGAGCAGGAATACGATGAGGATGCGGCAAACGAATCCCAAGATAGCTAGGCCGCATCTCCGGATACGAATGGTTGATGGCATTCATGAAACGCGTGCGTCTTGATGACGAACTGATTTCACAGGGCATCTGCGCCGATCGCGCGGATGCCCTTCGCACTCTTATGGCCGGCTTGGTCTCGAGTGGCGGTGAGCGCTTAACTTCGCCGGGCCTTAAGGTGACCCCGGGCCTGCCGCTGCACGTGAAGGGGCGCATTCCCTATGTTGGCCGCGGCGGTCTTAAGCTCGAAGGCGCGCTTGATGCGTTTGGCATCAATCCGACGGGCCTTGCCTGTCTGGATGTGGGCTGCTCTACCGGCGGCTTTACCGATTGCCTGCTCAAGCGCGGAGCTGCGACCGTTGTCTCGGTGGACGTGGGTCGCGCCCAGTTCGATTGGTCGTTGCGTCAGGACGATCGCGTGACGCTGCATGAGCGCACAAACGTGACACAGCTGCCTGAGCTTGGCTATGCCGGCACCATCGACTTGGCTGTGTGTGATGTCTCGTTTACCAGCATCGCGAACATTATCGATGCGGTGCTGGCGTGCCTGGAGCCCACGGGTGCATTCTGCACGCTCGTAAAGCCGCAGTTTGAGGCTCCGGCGGCGCTGGTGGGCGAGGGCGGTATCGTGACGGATCCCACCGTGCGCCGCGATACACTCGTGGCGGCGGTTGAACTCTTTGCTGCCAAGGGCCTGTTCCCGGTCGATGTGTGCGTGTCGCCCATTCATGGTGCCAAGGGCAACGTTGAGTTTTTCCTGTACGGCACGAGATTTGACCCCGGCGATCGCTCGCAAGACGAGCTGCAATCCCAGGTATCGGTTATGAGCGAGAAAGCTGCAACGCTATGAAGGTCTTTCTGGTTCCCAATTACTACAAGCAAGAGGCGGTCGAGAGCGGCCTGATGCTCGAGCTTTGGCTGACTCGCCAGGGCTATGAGGTCGCATGGGCTGCCGACCAGCGATCCAAGATTCAGAGCACGCCTGATATTGACGGCTCCGATCTGGTCATTACGCTCGGCGGCGACGGCACGTTGCTGCGCGCTGCCCGCATCCTCAACCATCGTGAGATTCCTATCCTCGGTCTTTCCTATGGTCACCTGGGTTTTTTAACTGCTGCGAGTCCCGAGGAGCGCGACATTCTGCAGGTCGTGAGCGACGCCCTGTCCGGCGAGCTGCATGTGAGCCGTCGCGCTACCATCGCCGCGGATATCGTGTCCGTGCGCGAAGATGGTACGAAGGATGTCGTGCGCACCTTCGCCCTCAACGACATGGCGCTTACGCGCGGCCCCCTGTCCGATATGGTCGAGTTTGACATCACGGTGTCCGGTCACCATATCGACCGCCTACGCGGTGACGGTGTCGTCGTTTCGACGGCGACTGGTTCTACGGGTTACGCGCTCAGCGCCGGTGGCCCCATCGTGAGCCCTGACTATACGGGCATGGTCTGCGTACCCATTGCGCCGCACACCATTCAAGCTCGCGCTTTCTTGACTTCGCCGAGCGATGTCGTCGAAATCTTTATGTCTGATGACCGTCCGAGCGTTCCGGCGATCGCTATCGATGGACAGTTTATTACCTGCGACGGCACGGTCGAGAGCGTGGCCGTGCGCCGAGGCCCCGGCGATGTGCTGCTGCTCGACTACGGCCCCGAGAGTTTTTACAACTCGGTGAGCCGCGTATTCTACGGAGTCCGCCATGATCGATGAGCTGCAGGTTTCTAACATTGCACTCATTCGCGAGGCGACGCTGGTGCCGAGTGCCGGCCTGACTGTCCTGACTGGCGAGACCGGCGCCGGCAAGACCGCGCTGCTCTCGGCCCTCAAACTTATTTTGGGCGAGCGCGAGGCGCTCGCGAGCGTCGAGGCACGACTCTTCGACGGGCCGCACGACACGGAAGGGTTCACCGTACAGCGCAGCCTTTCTGCCGAGGGCCGCAGCCGCGTGAAGATTGACGGGCGCATCGCCAGTGTGCGCGAGCTTTCGGAGCGCGTTGGCGTGATGATGGATTTGTGCGGCCAGCACGAGCACCAACGCTTGCTCGATCCGGCACATCACGTTGCGATGGTCGATGCGTGGGCGGGGCGCTCTGCGCTCGAGGCACTCGAGCACTACCGTGCTTGCTTTAAGGCTTCGCGCGCTGCCGCTAAGGAGGTTCGACGTGTCGAAGAGACCTCGCGTGCGCAGGGGAGCCGCGTCGAGGAAGCACGCTTTGCGCTCGAGCGCATCGGCGAGGTCGACCCCAAACCGGGCGAGTATGAGGAACTCGAGGAACTGCTGCCGCGCTCCGAACATGCCGAGGTACTGGTTGCCACGGCTAACGATGCCCATGCATCGCTTGCCTCTGAAGGGGGAGCGCTCGATGCCGTGAACAGCGCCGTGGCAGAGCTTTCCCGAATGGCTACCGTCGATCGCAAACTCGGCGACATTGCCGATGCACTTTCGGATGCCTGTATCTCCCTTGAGGATTGCGCGAACGAACTTCGTGCCTATCGCGATGGCGTCGCCTTCGATCCGCGCGAGCTCGCTCGCATGCGTGAGCGGTATTCCGACCTCAAGGGCCTGCTGCGTCAGTGGGGTCCTACCATGGACGATGTTTTTGCCATGCGCGATCGCTCGCAAGAGCTGCTGTCCCTGGTCGATGATGGCGATGAGCAGATCAAAAAGGCGCGTGAGGCACTCGGGAGCGCTGAGCGCGAGTTGTTTACCGCTGCCAAGGCACTTAAGCGCGCTCGCAATACGGCGGCCCCGCGCTTCTGCCACGAGGTTGGCCGCCAGATGGCTCGCCTGGAAATGGGCGGCGCCGAGCTCGTCTGGGAGTCGCGCGATCTTCCCCGTGCTGAGTGGACGCCCGTTGGTCCTTCGAGCTACGAGCTGCTATACCGTAGCGGTGCTGGTTTGACGCCGCGTCCCCTGCGTCGAATTGCGTCGGGCGGCGAGCTCAGCCGCGTCATGTTGGCAAGCAAAGTTGTCCTCGGTAATGCGGACGGTGTCGATACGCTTGTGTTTGACGAGGTCGATGCTGGTGTCGGTGGCTCCACGGCGCGTGCACTCGCGGGCGTGCTGGCAGATCTCGCCGCTACGCATCAGGTGATTGTCGTAACCCACTTGGCGCAGGTCGCCGTCATGGCCGACAAGCATTATGTCGTCAGCAAGGAACCGGGCGATGTTCCCCAGACGCATTTGGACGAGGTAACCGGCGAAGCGCGTATCGCCGAGATCGCCCGCATGTTGAGCGGCGATCAGTCCGAGGCAAGCTTGGTCCACGCAAAGCAGATGCTCGAAGAAGCTCGAGGTTAGGTCGTATCAGCGGTGTTGGTGGGACAAAATAGACTGAAATTTTTGTCCCACTACGCGTTTTACTCCACAACCTTATCCGGCTGGATGAGCTCCTCGTAGTAGCTGATATGCTCACGCGCGTCTTCAATCTCGGGCAGCAGGAAGTTGTAGATGACTTCGATGATCATCGTGGCGCTGATCTTGGAGAACGCAAAGTCGCCCGTCGTCAGCAGCGCTTCGTGGTTGACGGTATTAAAAGTGTAGTCTGCCAGGCGCGCGAGCGGGGATTTGCTGTCACTGCTGATGACGACTACGGTTGCGCCGCAGTTGCGAGCCGCTTTTGCCATGCGATTCAGTCGGCGCGATTTACCGGAGTTTGAGATTAGCACGATGACGTCACCCGGGCGTAACGTGAGCGCAAAGCCGATTGATGTCTCGCTAATGGTGCTCGCCATGCAGCGCAGGCCCAGCTGCGAAAACTTAAACGTCGCATCGAGCGCGACCGCGTTCGTATTGCCCACGGCTGCAAACTCAATAACCCCTGCATGCTTAAAGGCATGCACAACAGCCGCCAGCGTATCGTGGTCGATTCCGTCGATGGTCGCATTAAGCTCGCTTACCTTGGCAGCCAGGATGTTCTTGAGGCTCTGCTCCATATTGTCGAGCGAGACCTCGTCGGTCAGGCCCTCGTTGCGCTGGCTTTCCAAATCCCTCGCCAACGAAAACTGAAAGCTGCGGAAGCTACCAAAGCCCAGCTTGCGGCAGAAGCGCGAAACGGTCGCTTCGGACGTGGCAGCGGCGCGCGAGAGCTGAGCCGCCGTGAGGCGTGGCGCCTCGGACTGGTGCTCCAATATATAGTCGACAATGCGCTGCTCGGACTCGCTGTATCCCTGGTGGGTACTAATGAGGGAAAGTGCGCTTTTGCTACTATCGGTCATGGATGGCTCCTGGTTGGCATGAAAATCTAACTTGATTTGCAATGCCATAGTATACGGGCATTTTCAATTACAAGATACACCTTGCCGTTTCAAGTGTTGATGGTAAACTTTCACTTGCCGTTTACGGTTATGAAAGAACCTTTCACCGGAGAATTGCGCCTTGTCTCTTCTCACGCGGACGGTAGGTTGGTATCTTTCAAGTGTGGAAAAACGCGCATCGAAGCGCGTGTAGGGGAGCGCCCGCGGGCGCTGTACTCAAGAAGGAGGGACACATGGCTAAGTTTGACATCATCGCCGCGACCGGTTGCCCGACCGGCATTGCGCACACCTTCATGGCGAAGGAGGCGCTGGAGAAGGCAGCTGCCGAGCGCGGTCTGACCATTAAGGTCGAGACTCATGGCCAGGTCGGTGTCGAGAACGAGCTCACCAAGAGTGAGATCGCTGGTGCCAAGGCCGTCGTCGTCGCAGCCGACAAGGATGTCCAGGCTGAGCGTTTCGCCGGCAAGCCCATGGTTTCCGTTGGTGTTTCCAAGGCCCTGTCCGTTGAGGCCGCCGGTAAGCTGATTGACCGCGCGCTCGCCGCCAAGGGTGACGACACGGTTGCGGCTGCTGCCGATGTCGAGGACGAGGTCGAGGAGAAGGAGTCCATCGGCCACATCATCTACAAGCACCTCATGAACGGCGTCAGCCACATGCTGGTCTTCGTCGTTGCCGGTGGTGTTCTGACCGCCGTCTCGTTCCTGTGGGGCATTACGTCCTTCGATTCGACGGCGTCTGACTACAACAGCTTTGCTGCGATGCTCAAGATCATCGGCGGCATCGCCATGAACCTCATGGTTCCGGTGCTTTCCGCCTACATCGCCGAATCCATCGGCAAGCGCCCGGCGCTCGTCCCCGGCTTTGTTGCCGGTATGATCGCCATCCAGGGCCTGCCTGTTAACGCCGAGACCGGCATGATCGACGCCGGCGGCGCCGGCGTGGGCTTCGGCTTCCTGGGCGGCATCGTCGGCGGCTTCCTCGCCGGTTATGTCATCCTGCTGCTCGAGAAGGTCTTTGCCGGTCTGCCCAAGAACCTGGACGGCCTCAAGGCTATCTTCCTGTACCCGCTGTTCTCGACGGCCATCGTCGGCCTGGTCATGCTCGGCATTTCCGGGCCCATGGCTGCCATCAACACCGCCATGATGGACTTCCTCAAGGGCCTGTCCGCCTCTGGCGCCGTTGTCCTGGGTCTTGCCATTGGCTGCATGTGCGCCTTTGACATGGGCGGCCCGGTCAACAAGGCTGCTTACGTCACTGGTACCGCTATGCTCACCGAGGCTCTGGCCGCCGGTGTTGGCACCGACACTTACAACTTCGGCACCAACTTCATGGCTGCCGTCTCCGCCGCTTGCATCGTTCCGCCGCTGATCACCACCTTCGCCGTCGTTGTCGGCAAGAAGTACTTCAGCCAGGAGGACCATGACGCCGGTGTCGTCAACCTCATCCTTGGTTGCACCCACATCACCGAGGGCGCCATTCCGTTCATGACCAAGAACATCTGGCCCGTCATGCCCATCATGATGCTCGGTTCCTCTATCGCTTCGATCCTGACCATTATGTTCAACGTTCACGATCCGGCGCCTCACGGTGGCTTCCTGGTCCTGCCCGTTGTCGAGAACGGTCCGTTGTGGGTCCTCGCGATCCTCATCGGCGCTGTGGTCGGTGGCATCCTGTTCGTAGCCTTCAAGAAGTACGACTTCGAGAAGAACCAGAAGGCCGCTCCTGCAGCCAAGCCGGTTGAGGCCCCCAAGGCCGCTGCCGTAGAGGCCCCCAAGGCCGAGGCTGCCGACTTCGTGAA
>USKL01000036.1 GCA_900555225.1 uncultured Collinsella sp. | reverse complement strand
CGCGGCAGCTTCTCCGCCATCGATTCGAGCGTCTGGCGCACCAGCTCCGCCGGCGGCATCCGCGGCACACGAGGCTCTGCCCCACACGCCGTCGCGACGGAAAGCCCCGCCAAACCCCCTACGACGAGGGGCATAGCGATCTCCATTCGTCCACCTCCTCTTGCGTGAGCGTTCCCGACCGCAAGCCCTCCGCAATAAACGGCGGCTCGCGGTCGAGCGTCCAGGTGCGTTCGGCGGCATCAAAAGTCACGTAGCGTTCGAGCTCAACACCGCCCGACGCGCCGCGGCGAACCCCCGAATATGAGGCGACAAAGCGCCTACCATCTGCATGACGCTCGGACATCACGATGCCGTCGAGCGCCATGGCGATCTGCTCTTCGATAAGCTCACTCGGCAAATCGATGCCGTAGCGCGCAAGCAGCGTCAGGCGAACCACGGTCTCCTGCTCGGTACCCGCATGGAGCGTGGTGAGCGAGCCGTCGTGGCCCGTGTTCATGGCCTGCAGCATGTCGCAGCACTCGGCACCGCGCACCTCGCCCACGACAATGCGGTCGGGGCGCATACGCAGAGCATTGGTCACCAGGTCGCGAATCGTCACCGCACCCTCGCCCTCGATTGACGCCTCACGCGCCTCCAGACGGACAACGTGTGGGTGATGTGCAAACTTGAGCTCGGCGGAATCCTCGATCGTCACGATGCGCTCGCCGGTGGAAATCTCGCACGACAGCGCGTTGAGCAGCGTGGTCTTGCCCGACCCCGTGCCTCCCGCAACCGCCAAGTCCTGCCGCAACGACACCGCGCACGACAGCAGCTGCGCATACCAAAGCGGCAGTGACCCCAACCCCACAAGCTCGTCCAGCGAACAGATACGGTCCGAGAACTTACGAATGGTGAGGATTGGCCCGTCGATCGCCACGGGTGGAATCACCGCGTTGACGCGATAACCCGTCTTGAGGCGGGCGTTGACGATGGGGCTACGCTCGTCGATACGACGGCCGAGCGGCGAGATGATGCGGTCGATGAGCACACGGATCTGCTCGTCGTCCTCAAAAGCGTGCTCGATGGGATACAAAACGCCGCTGCGCTCAAAAAAGGCAGAGCGACAGCCGTTGATCATGATTTCGGTAACGGTGTCGTCCTCGATGAGCGGCTGCAGCGGTCCCAGGCCCACCACGTCATCTAGAATCTCATCGATGATGGTCTCACGCTCAGGCGTCGCCAAGTCGGTTGGCTCTTCCACGTTGAGCGCCGCTTCCACCGCCGGACGTAGCTCAGAGCGGGCAAGGGCAGGGTCGACGTAGGCGCTGATGCGCGCCACCTCGTCGTAGCCCATGCGGTCCATCACCGCACGCTTGGTGCGGCGTTTAACGGCACGGCGGCGTCCCGCATCAACGGGGGCAGCCGCAGCGGCCGCGCCAGCGGCTTTAATCCGCGTCTGCAGACTCATCGCGGATCACCCTCACGCGACCAGGGAAGACGGATGCGCGGGCGCTCGGTGCGGGTCGCGCGGTCAGCGACCATATCGCTCCAAGGACCGACGGCGCAGCCCAGCTCCACGAGCATCTCGCGCGTGGCCTCGCGCACGCTGGTCGCAAAAGCGCTCGTCTGACCCACTGCCTCGTCGGCGCGACCGAATGCCATGAGCGCGGCCAAGTCCTGGCCGCCATCGGCAATGCGAATCTTGGAGCTCAGTGCGCAGGCAATCTCAAAGCGCATGGCGACGTCCTCGTCGGCACCGCGCGCACCAAACCGGTTGAACACGGCGCTCATGCGCGTGCGTGGCACGCCCACGCGGCTCGCCAGCTCAATGACGCGCGAAGCGGATGTCGCGGACGATACCGCCGCATCGCCTACGACCAGGCAACGGTCGCTCGCCGCCACCGCGGCGGCCACGGCATCACCCCAAAAGACCGAGGTGTCAACAAAGACCACGTCGGATTCGCGACGCAAAACATCGAGCAATAGCTCCACCGGACGTGACATGAGCTCGGCCTTCTCGGGGGCCGCGACAGGCCCCCACAGCGTAACGCCCGGGGCGACGCGCATCGATGCGGCCACGATATCCGGCTCGGCAAGTGCGCCCGCCGCCGACGGCTCGATAAGCGTCGCCATATCGTGTGGGGCATCGACACCCAGCAGATCGTATAGGTTTCCAAACATGAGGTCCAAGTCGAGCACAGCGGCACGCAAACCCAACAGCGACGCCGCATGCGCCATGGTGGCAACGATCGTCGACTTGCCGCAACCGCCCGAACCCGAGACGGCGCAGACGACCGGCGCCCGACGCGGCGGAATCGAAGCGTCCGCCGACGGCGCGGGGGCCGACGGTGCAGGAACCGGCGACACGGACGCGGGCGATAACATCCCCGTCTCCCCCGCCGCGGTCACGCGCTGAGCCCAAGCCGGCATGGCAGGCTGCCCGGGCTGCGATTCCGAAGCCAAAGACGCTGCGGCACACGGCTCGCCAACCCCGGCAAAACCCTCGACCTCGTCGAGCTCATCGGCCAGATTTACGCCGTGCACGTATCCCATATCTTCAGCCAGAACGTCATCGCCATACGGTACCGGCTCTCCAGCGTCATCGTATACAAGGGGGTTCCGGGGGCGCCGACCATGCTCGGCTTCCGCTTTTCCATAATCATCAACACGCGGGCCTCTTGTAGCGCGAGGCGCCCCGGGTTCCCTATCAACAAAAGCATCGGGCTCAATCGTCATGCACCGATCGGAATCAACCGCTCCCTCGCCCGCGCGCCCGTTGCCGCATATACTGTGCGCAGCGATGACCTCGGTCGCCCCTGCGCGAAACAGCCCCTCGATATCCGATGGATCGAGTGCTTCTATCAACACGACCACGCGACTCACGCGGCCTTCGGCCGTCAGGCGCGCAACAGTCTTGCGCACATCTTCGGTATCAAACAGAGACGCCGCGATGATGGCAGCCCCGCGGCGCGACGGAAACGCCCGCGCCATGGAAACCAGCCCGTCCAGGTCACCCACGCGAAGCACCTGTGCACCCGTATCACGGCCCTCGACTTCCCGCTGCAACAGCCCGTAATCGCCGCACGCGCAGCACGCAAGCCAGATCGCCTTCATCACTCGTCGCCTCCGCTCTTTTTGCCGCGCGCCGTGGCGGGAATCGTCAAGCTGACCGTTCCCTTGCCCGATGCCCCCAGCAGTTCCTTGACGTCTTCGGGGTCAGCCGCCAGCGTCACCCATTCGATCTTGCCCTCGCGCGTGGCACCGGAATCTTCACTGGTATCGATCACGTACGCGCCGCACAACCGATCGGTTACGCCGTCTTTTTGCACATACACATCCACGTAGCTGCCCACGCCCGTAGCACCGCCGACCGAGTGCTCGGCATCGACCGCCACCGAAACGGCGACCTTGCCCTTAGGCACCTCGAGCTTGTGGCTCTCGGCCTTGGTGTAGACATTGCAGATCACGGCGTTTTTGGGAATACGCGAAGTCGTCACGTCGCCGCGCACCTGGCGCAGCTCGGTCGCCGCGTCACGCGGCAACAGTCTCGTCAGCCATTCCTGGGTTATGACATTGGTCTCATCGAGGGTCTCGCCCACATCGATATCGCGCGCCGCGACGCATACCTCGACGCGATCGTCACCGTACTTGGCCAAGGTCTCAGCCTGGACCTGTTCGGCTTGCGAGCGGATCGACGAGCCGTAAACCATGCAGAGCAGAGCAGCGAGCACGCCCGCGACCAGACTGATGGCGATGCGTTTGCTCTTGTTCACGGCCGCTCCTCTCATGGCAGTGCCGGGCGAATGCCCGTACCACCATTGTCTGGGCGGTCAGAGTGCAAAGCGGCGCAATTGCGATTTTGGTTTTCGATGTCAAACCAATCGCTGACCAAAAGCTGACCAGCCCGTCAAGCTCGTGGCAAGGTTTTGGTCAGTACGTCAGCAAACTGCATGTTTCGAGGCTTTTCCGCAGCAAAAAAGCCGTCTCCCGAACAGTTGGGAGACGGCTGTCATAGGAAAAATCAATTACAGATGGACATCGGGATCGAGCATTTGAGCACTCACGCGCATGGATGACGCCAGGTTTTGGAACGTTTCCAAACGCAGGCTGTCGATCTGCCCGGCGTCCTCGGCCTCGCGAACGGCACAACCCGGCTCATGGGTATGCGTGCAATCGCCAAACCGGCACGCACGCGATGCCTCGACAATCTCGGGGAAGGCGCGCGCCAGACCCCGCTCGTGACCCACGAGCGGTAGGCTGCGCAGGCCCGGGGCATCGGCGATCACGCCGGCGTCGCCCGGCAGCGCCACCATCACGCGCGCAACGGTAGTGTGACGGCCCTGGTCGTCGCGTTCGCGCACACCGCCGGTCGCCAACGCATCGTGGCCCAGCAGCGCATTGAGCAGCGTCGACTTGCCGGCACCCGACTCACCCAGGATCATGGCGCAGCTCCCGGCGGGCACGCAGGCGCGTACCTCGTCCAGGCCGCGGCCCTCGGCAGAGGACGTCACGATTACGCGCACGTTCGGACCCACCAGGCGGCGCACGCGGTCCAGATCGCGCTCGAGCTCCTCGGCATCGCAACGGTCAGCTTTGGTGAGCACTACCACCGGCTCGGCATCGCAGTCGAGCGCCAACACCAGCGAACGCGCCACGCGGTCGAGCAGTACCTCGCCAGCACCGAGCGCCTGCACGATTAGCACGCTATCCACGTTGGAGCAGAGCACCTGGCGCTCTCCGCGGGCACGGCCGCGCCAACGCTCAAAGCTCGTACGGCGCGGCAGCACGCACTCAATCACGCCCATATCGTGCCCGGGAGCGCGGCGCACCGCCACACGGTCGCCCACGGCAGGCAGCAGGACCTCGTCCTCGCCGCGCGACTTGGCAAACCCCACGGCATGCTCGGCGCGGAAGGTATCGTTGGCAGTCGCCACCAGCGGAAACCCGCGATCCAAGCGCACCACGGCGCCAAGCTGCATCTGCTCGGGCTCCTCAGCATGTGCGCAAAAGCCGCCAAATGCCGCCTGCTGAGCTTCATCGACCGGCAGGTCATCAAACGCCGGAACGTCCTGCAGCGCGTCAAGTCCCGGCACGCTTGCCAGCAGCTCCTCGGCAGACGCGGGGGGCTCGGTCGCAAGCTTCCGACGACGATCGCGCTTAGCCCGCGCCCCCGTCGTCTTTTTCTTCGCTTTAGCCTTAGCCTTGCCCACAAGCGCCTCCCAGCACCATAAATCACAACTGAGCAGGTATTTTAAATCAAAAAGAGCTGGCCGGGCAAAGCCCGACCAGCTCACAAACTTTCCCTCAGCCCTTTATCATCCGCGCGGGAGAAAAGCCAGCAAGGATACCGCAGGGCCCGCCCCGGAAGCCCTTTCTCCCGAACGATCCCGCAGCGCGAAGCGCGAGGACCAGTGAGGGAGAAAGGGCGTGGGGCGGGCCCGGACAGGTTAACTTACTCCTTCTCGACCGCGCGCATGATCGCCTTGTAGATCTCCATCAGCGGGATGATCAGGAAGGCCAGACCCAGCGCGGCAAGAACGCCCTTGAGCTCAAGCGTCACAGGGCCGAAGAACATCTCGGCAAGCGTCGGCTGCACGGTCACGATCACCGTCAGCACCAGTGCCAGCGCGGCAGAAGCCCACAGCCACTTGTTCTGCTTCTTCATGGTGAACAGCGACGCACGACGGCTGCGCATATTGAAGCAGTGGAAAATCTCGACCATGTTGAGCGTGATGAACGCCATCATCACGCCTTCCTCGTCGGCATTGCCGGCGATCATATCGGCGATGTGGATGTAGCCCATGTCAAAGTACACGCCCACAAAGAAGCTCGCCAGCACCAGCACGGTGATGATCAGACCCTGGACCACGCAGTCCAGGCCCATATGACCGGCAAAGACACCGTCCTTGGCGTTGCGCGGCTTGCGCTTCATGATGTCACCCTCGGCATCCTCCATGCCCAGCGCGAGCGCGGGGAAGCAGTCGGTGACCAGGTTCACCCACAGCAGCTGCACCGGCTGGAAGATGGTAAAGCCGATGAGCGTGGCGATAAACACCGAGAACACCTCGGCAAGGTTAGCCGAAAGCAGGAACTGGATGACCTTGCGGATATTGTCGTAGATGCGACGGCCCTCTTCGCAAGCACCGATGATGGTGGCGAAGTTGTCGTCGGCAAGCACCATGTCGGCAACGTTCTTGGTGACGTCGGTACCGGTGATGCCCATGCCCACGCCGATGTCGGCGCGCTTGATGGACGGGGCGTCGTTGACGCCATCGCCCGTCATGGCCACGATCTGGTCGCGTGACTTCCAGGCCTCGACGATGCGGGTCTTGTGCTCGGGCTGGACGCGAGCGTACACGCCGTAGTCCTCGATGTGCGCGTCGAGCTCCTCGTCGCTCATGCGATCGAGGTCGGCACCGGTGATGGCATGGCTGCGATCGGCGACGATGCCCAGCTGCTTGGCAATGGCCACGGCGGTGTCGATATGGTCGCCCGTGATCATGACGGTGCGAATACCGGCATCGTGGGCCTCGCGGATGGCGTCGGCGACCTCGGGGCGGACAGGGTCAATCATGCCGGATAGGCCGCAGAAGACCAGGTCGTGCTCGAGCGCAGCGGGGCTGCAGTCGCTCGGGACCTCGGTGTAAGTGCGACTTGCCAGCGCCAGCACGCGCAGGGCCTCGTCGGCCATGGCCTTGTTGGCGGCCACGAGCTCGGCGCGACGCTCCTCGGTCAGCGGGACGACCTTTTCGCCCTCGTAGATATGGGTGCACAGGCCGATCACCACGTCGGGCGCGCCCTTGGTGTACTGCTCATACTCGCCGTCCAGGGTCTCGACGACCACGGACATCATCTTGCGGCCCGAGTCGAACGGGGCCTCGCCCACGCGCGGGTGCTCGGCAGTCAGGCCGGTGAGACCAGCCTTGCCGGCGTCGTTGACGAGCGCACACTCAGTCGGCTCGCCCACGGCCTCGCCCAGCTCCTCGTCCCACTGGGCATCGGAGCAAAGGGCCATACCTGCCAGGAACTTCTCCTTAGGCGCAGCGAGCTCGTGCTTGACGACGGTCATCTTGTTCTGGGTAAGGGTGCCGGTCTTGTCGGAGCAGATGGTCTGCGTGCAGCCGAGGGTCTCGACGGCAGAAAGCTTGCGGATAATCGCCTGGCGCTTGGCCATCTTGGTCACGCCGAGCGACAGCACGATGGTCACGACGGCGACCAGGCCCTCGGGGATGGCAGCGACGGCGAGCGAGACAGCGACCATAAAGGTGTCGAGCAGGGCGGTCGGGTCGGTAAGGACGTTGCCCACGCCGTGGCGGAGGATGTCAACGCCAAAGATCACGACGCAGATGATAATCACCATGATGGTGAGGATGCGGCTGAGCTCGGCAAGCTTCACCTGCAGCGGTGTGAGCTCTTCCTTGGCCTCGGCCAGGGCGCCGGCAATCTTGCCCATCTCGGTGTTCATGCCGGTACCGACTACGACGGCGCGGCCACGGCCGTACACCACGGTGGAGCCCATGTAGCACATGTTCTTGCGGTCGCCAAGCGGCACGTCATCGGTGCCCGCGGCAAGCTCGATCACGTTGGCGTGCTTCTCTACGGGCACGGACTCGCCGGTGAGTGCGGCCTCTTCGATCTTCATCGTGGCGCTCTCGAGCACACGGCAGTCGGCAGGCACCGAGTCGCCGGCCTCGAGCAGCACGATATCGCCAGGAACGAGCTCGGCGCTCGGCAGATGCACGAGCTTGCCGTCGCGCAGCACCTTGGACTGCGCCGCGCTCATCTCCTGCAGGGCCTCGAGGGCCTCCTCGCTCTTGGCTTCCTGGACCACGCCCAGTACCGAGTTGACGATAACGACGAACATGATGATGACGACATCGGCAAAGTCGGGCTCGCCCTTGACCATGCCCGTGAGCGCGCTGATGACGGCGGCAACGATCAGCATGATGACCATGGGATCGGCCATCTGCTCAAAGAAACGCTTCCACAGCGGCGTCTTCTCGGCTTCCTCGAGCTTGTTAGGGCCTGTCTTAGCGAGGCGCGACGACGCCTCGTCGTCGCTCAGGCCGAGGTTCTCATCGACACCCTGGTCGCTGAGCACCTCCGCCGCGGCGGACAGGTATTCCTTTTGCATATAGAGTCCCCTCCTGGGATTCGGGCCACTCAGCAGATTGATGCCCGATCATAATTCCCAGGAGAAGGGCAAGGGCTCATCAAGGCTGCCGTGCTGAGCGGCAGTTGATAGTGGAGCTATGGTACCCCAAAGCGGCGCGTCTAGCCAAAACATTCCAATTGGAAACACGGCTCGAGTGCAACGATGCAGACCGTGTGATGCTCAACATTGATAAAACGTTTTTTCTTCGGCGCATCGTCAAACTGAAATATCGCCCAGATAGCAGCGGTCAGAGCGGTTGGTAAAGATTTTTCATATACCGTTTTTACCGCAAAAAATGAACTTCTAATTCGGCATACGGTCGATTTTTTGGGGTATTCGGTCGGCATTTCGTTATAATCATCTCAGTTTTATTTCTTATGGTTTATCTATCAGCGCAAGACGATGTCAGATGGAGGTCTGAATGTACAAGCGCACCAAGATTGTATGCACCATGGGTCCCGCCTGCGATAGCGACGAGACCATCCGTGAGATGATCAAGGCGGGCATGAACGTCGCCCGTTTTAACTTCTCGCACGGATCCTACGACGAGCACCACGGTCGCATCGAGCGCGTCCGTCGTATTTCCAAGGAGCTCGGTCTGCCCGTCGGCATCCTGCTCGACACCAAGGGCCCCGAGGTCCGCACCGGCCTTCTGGTCGACGGCAAGAAGGTTGCCGTCAAGACCGGCGACAAGATCGTCGTCACCGCTCAGCCCACGTCCGAGGATTTCCACGGCACCTCTGAGCACATCTCCCTCGACTACCTGGCTCTGCCCTCCGAGGTCGAGAAGGGCTCCCTCATCCTGATCGATGACGGCCTGGTTGCCCTCGAGGTCGAGTCCGTCGACGGCCAGGACATGACCTGCGTCGTCAAGAACGACGGCCTGATCGGCGAGCGCAAGGGTGTTAACATGCCCAACGTCAACATCTCGCTGCCCGCTATCACCGAGCGCGATCGTCAGGACATCCTCTTTGGCCTGACCGAGAACATCGACTACATCGCCGCTTCCTTCATCCGTGACGGCGAGTCCGTCCGCGGCATCCGCGAGCTTTGCCGCGAGAACGGCGGCGAGCACGTGACGATCTTCCCGAAGATCGAGTGCGCCCTGGGCGTCGAGAACTTCGACGAGATCCTCGAGGCTTCCGACGGCATCATGGTCGCCCGTGGCGACCTGGGCATCGAGATCAAGCCCGAGCTCGTTCCCCACATCCAGAAGGAGATCATCGCCAAGTGCAACGCGGCCTACAAGCCCGTTATCACCGCTACGCAGATGCTCGACTCCATGCAGCAGAACCCGCGCCCGACGCGCGCCGAGGTTGCCGACGTTGCTAACGCCATCTACGACGGCACCGACGCCGTTATGCTCTCTGGCGAGTCCGCTGCCGGTAAGTACCCGGTCGAGGCCGTCAAGATGCAGGCCAGCATTGCTCTCGAGACCGAGAAGTACCTCCCGGCCCACGCTCCGCTCGAGGTTCCGGCTGACGCTCACGGCACCCGCGTTGTCAACAACGTTGTGGGTATGTCCGCTGTGAACATGGCCACCACCGTTGGCGCCAAGTGCATCACCGTGCCGACGACCACCGGCCGTACTGCTCGCCTGATCTCGCACTTCCGTCCCAACATGCCGATCTGCGCGTTCTCCCGCCACGAGTGGGCCGTCCAGCAGATGATCATGTACTGGGGCGTTATCCCGCACCAGGCCGAGATTACCCAGGGCACCGTCAACGGCACGATCGTCAAGGCGATCGAGACCGCTAAGGAGCTCGGCTACGTCGAGGCCGGCGACCTGACCGTCGCCACCGCTGGCGATCCCCGCATGAGCGTCCAGCTCGAGGACAAGGTCTCCTCGACCAACGTCGCTTACGTCGCTCAGGTGCGCTAAAACGCACTTGCAAGCATACTTGCATTGCAAAGGGCCCGGAAGGCATTGCCTTCCGGGCTTTTTTAAGACCTTCTTC
>USKL01000035.1 GCA_900555225.1 uncultured Collinsella sp. | reverse complement strand
TCGAGCGGGAACTGCGTAAAGCCGTTGCCCCACTCAAGGCCGCCCTTCAGCGCCGTCGAAACGGTATCGACCGAAACGCTCTCGGACAGGTTGGCGGTGTTCAGACGACGCATCACGCCGTAGCCAATCTGCATACCCACGATCAGCACCAAAATACCAATGACCACGGCCATCGCGGTCTTCGTAATGGTATGGCTCACCTGCGAGCCCGAAGGATCGTCCTCGGACAGCGGGTCGATATGTTTTGCCTGGCTCGCGCGGTCCTCGCTGCGCAGCTGCGCTAGCGCCGCTTTGTCACCGCGCTTGGCCGCAGCCTCCTTCTCACGCATGCGCTCGGTACGCTTTTTGGCGAGCGTGGGATCCAAGACGCCGGATGCATCGATTTCGGAGAATAACTCCGTCACTTCTTCCGGAGTCAAAGGGTTCTTGTCAGCCATAAACTTCCTGTCATATCAATCAGTCGAGCTCGTGCGTACGCGCGCCTTCGAACTGCATTCGATAGTAACGGGCATAGGTGCCGCCACGGGCGAGAAGCTCCTCGTGCGTGCCACGCTCCACAACGCGACCATGCTCAACGGTCGCAATCTCATCGGCATGCTTAATGGTCGAAAGACGGTGGGCGATGATAATCGTGGTGCGGCCGCGTGCCAGCTCTTCGAGTGACTCCTGCACCGCCTCCTCGCTCTCGTTATCCAAAGCACTCGTCGCCTCGTCCAAGATCAAGATTTTGGGATTCTTGAGAAACACACGCGCGATGGCAACGCGCTGCTTCTGTCCGCCCGAAAGACGGCTGCCGCGCTCGCCCACGACCGTGTCATAGCCCTGTGGAAGCGACTCGATAAAGGCATCGATGTTGGCGCGACGGGCCGCCTCGGCGATCTCTTCCGCCGTAGCGCCCGGCTTGCCGTAGGCGATGTTCTCGCCAATCGTACCGTCAAACAGATAGACATCCTGCTGCACCAGGCCGATGGCGCGACGCAGGCTCTGCTGCGTCACATCACGCACGTCCTGGCCGTCGATGCTAATGAATCCGGCAGCCACGTCATAAAAGCGCGGCAACAGCGAACAGGTCGTGGACTTGCCACCGCCCGAAGGGCCAACCAAAGCGATGGTCTGCCCGGGCTTGATGGACAGATCCATATGGTCGATAACGGGACGCTCGTCGGCATCGCCCTCGCCCAGCTCAACGTCCTCGTAGTTAAAGCACACGTCGTGATACTCCACGGCGCCGGCAGTCACCTGCAGATCCGTGGCGCCCGGCTTGTCCTGGATATCCGGCGCGGTCGAGAGCACCTCGTCCATACGCTTAAAGCCGGCGATAGCCTTCTGATACGTTTCGGCCGAATTGACGAGCGTCTCAAGCGGCGTGCAGAACAGCGAAATATAGAGTGCAAAGGTCGCCATATCGACCGCCTGCAGCTGTCCCTGGGCGACCAGCCAGCCGCCCAGCAGCACCACGATCACATAGAGCACACCCGAGAGCAGGCCATACGTCGCGGTATAGACGCCCATGGCGTGATACATGTTCTCCTTGGACGAAAGATAGCGATTGTTTGAGGCGCGGAACTTGAAGCGTTCGGTCTCCTCATTGGCAAAGCTCTTGACCACACGCATGCCCGCCAGCGAATCCTGCAGCTGCGCATTGATGCCGCTGATTTTTTTGCGGTTGTCGCTAAAGACCTCGCGCATGCGCATGTTCTGCCAAAACATGATGACCGCAAACGCCGCCGTCACCACGGCCATGGCGAGCGCCAGCACCGGGGCGATGGTAAAGAGAATCACAAACGAGCCGATAATCTCGATGCCGCAGATGATGATCCACTCGGGCACGTGGTGCGCCGCCTCGCAGATATCGAACAGGTCGTTGA
Organism: uncultured Collinsella sp.; assembly: GCA_900555225.1. GTDB lineage: Bacteria > Actinomycetota > Coriobacteriia > Coriobacteriales > Coriobacteriaceae > Collinsella. The sequence continues at coordinate 8,296 of USKL01000035.1, read as the reverse complement.
CCACGCGGCTCATCATGTCGCCCGAGCTGTTGCGGTCGAAGTACGCAAAGCTAAAGCGCTCATACTGGTCGAACAGGTCCTCGCGCATCTTGGACTCCATGCGCGCGCCCATCACGTGACCCCAATAGCTCACAAAGTAGCGGCAGGCGCAGCGGACGGCATACATCAACACCAAGCCCACCGCGATCATGCCGAGCGCCTGCATAATGGCAGCCTGACCCTGAGTAAACAGCCCACCGGTCAAATTGCGCAGAATAATGGGGAACGCCAGGTCAATGGCGGCAAGCACCAGAGCACAAACAGTATCAGCAACAAAAAGCCCCATCTGGGGCTTGTAATACGAAAGAAACCTTTTAAACATGCAATCCTCGAAGAGAAATAAATAGCGTGAGAAATCCGGTTGAACCGGTCAGGCTGAAAACAAAGCGTCCCAACAAGCATAACGCCGATGTTCTGGCAGCGTCAGCGAAAACGTCCCTAAGCGAGCAAGGTGCCTTGAAAGAGGAGCGATGCGTACTTCGGTACGCGAGCGACGATTGAAAGGCAGATTGCCGCTTAGGGGCGTTTGCAGCGTCGACTCGTTACGCGGTTTGGTAAAACCGCGTAACCTAGAGCTCGGCCCCACCCAAGCGGTGCGCGATGCTGTCACAGGCAAGCGCGCCTACGACGGTCTTGGCGTCTTCGATCTTGCCGTCGAGCACGGCGTCGATCAGCTCGTGCAGCGGCACCAGGTCCACGTTGACAAACTCGTCATCATCGGGGTTGGGCGCATCAAACTCGAGCTTGGTAGCCAAGTAGATGTGGATGATCTCATCGCAAAAACCGCAGGACGTGACAATCGACGTCAAAAAGCGAATGCGACCAGCCCTAAAGCCCGTCTCCTCATGCAGTTCGCGCTTGGCGCAATCGAGCGGGTCCTCGCCCGGGTCGAGCTTGCCGGCGGGAATCTCGACCGTCACGCGGTCGATGGCGGTGCGGTACTGACGCACCAGTACGATCTTGCCGCTCTCGGTCAGTGCCACAACGGCCGCCGCACCCGGATGGCGAACGATATCGCGGGCGCTGCGGCGACCGTTGGGCAGCTCAACCTCAAGACGGTGGACGTCGAGGATCTTGCCCTTCCAGGCGCACTCCTCCGAAAGAATCTTCTCGTGCAGCTCGGCATCGTGCGGGTCGTCGTCGCCCAGTACCAGCGCCGGCTCGTCAGCGACCTCGCCACCAGGCTCGCCCTCGGCGTGCCCATACATGCGGCTGTCCTCCTCGACGATCTGCGCGTCCACGAGTTCTTCGTTCTTCTCGTCCATCCGTCTCATTCCTCTCGGATTTTAGGCATCCCAGGCGTCGCGGCCGCGCAGCGCACGCAGGCCGATGTCGTGGCGCAGAGTCTTGCCCTCAAAATCAATCTTCTCGCAAGCCTCGTAGGCAAGGTTGCGAGCGTTCTCGAACGTGTCGCCCAGAGCGGTCACGGCAAGCACGCGGCCACCATTGGTCACGAGCTGGCCGTCCACCACGGCAGTGCCCGCGTGGTAAACGGTCACGTTCTCCATGGCCTCGGCATCCTCAATGCCAGTGATGACCTTACCCTTCTCGTAGCCGCCGGGATAGCCCGCGCTCGTCAGGACAACGGCCACGGCCCACTCGTCGCGCCAGTCGAGTTCAATCTGATCGAGCTCGCAGTTGGCACAAGCCAGCATGACCTCGACCAGGTCGTTCTTAAGGCGCGGTAGCACGACCTGAGTCTCGGGATCACCAAAGCGGGCGTTGAACTCCAGTACCTTGGGGCCGGCGGGGGTGAGCATAAAGCCGCCATACAGGCAGCCGCGGTAGTCGATACCCTCGGCAGCGAGCTCGGCCACGGTCTGCTCCATGACCTTCACCATGGTGGCGTGCTCCTCGTCAGTCACGATGGGAACCGGGCTGTAGACGCCCATGCCACCGGTGTTGGGACCCTTGTCGCCCTCGAGCGCGCGCTTGTGGTCCTGCGAGGTGGCCATGGGGCGCACGGTCTTGCCGTCGGTAAAGGCCAGCAGCGAGCACTCGGGACCAACGAGCATCTCCTCGATAACCACGGTGCTGCCGGCATCGCCAAAGGTGCCGCCAAAGCACTCGCGCACGGCCTCCTCGGCCTGCTCAAGTTCGGTCGCCACGATAACGCCCTTGCCCGCGGCAAGGCCGTCGGCCTTGACGACCAGCGGGGCGCCTTGCTCGCGCACGTAGGCGAGAGCCGAAGCCTCGTCGGTAAACGAGCCGTAGGCTGCCGTCGGAATACCCGCGCGCTCCATGAGCTGCTTGGAGAACAGCTTGGAGCCCTCCATCTGGGCACCCTCGGCACCCGGGCCAAAGCAGGGAATACCCGCCGCGCGCACGGCGTCGGCCACGCCCGCCACGAGCGGAGCCTCGGGGCCAATTACCACGAGTCCGCATCCGTGGCTCCGCGCAAACGCCGCCACGGCCGCAGGATCGCAGTCGTCGAGAACAACGTTCTCGCCGCAGCTCGCGGTGCCGCCGTTGCCCGGCGCAATGTAGAGCTTGCCGGCGCGCGGTGATGCTGCGAGCTTAGCTGCCAAAGCATGCTCGCGGCCGCCGCTGCCCAACAACAGGATGTCGATGGTTTGAGTGTCCGCCTTCAAGGGTGCCTCCTCTATGGATGAACGGCCCGCTCCGCGCGAGCCCTTTGCAAGCAAATATACCCCTCGGCCGCCCGTCCGGGCTGCAAAGGGGTATATCGCAATAACCAAATAGTCCCGATTACTTCCAGAATCGGTTGATGATCTGCTCGCGACCAGCGCCAACGCCAATGAACGTCACGCGGGTGTGTGCCAGATCCTCGATAAACGCCACGTAGTCCTGAGCCTCCTGCGGCAGCTCCTCAAAGCTGCGGCAGCCGGTGATATCGCACTTCCAGCCAGGAAGCTCCTCGTAGATGGGCTTGGCGTGCTCAAAGCGAACCTGATGCTCGGGCACGCTGGTATAGCGCTCGCCATCGACGTCGTAGGCCACGCACACCTTGATGGTGTCGAAGGCCGAAAGCACGTCGAGCTTGGTCACGGCGATGTCGGTGAGGCCGTTGACGCGCGAGGCATAGTTGGCGATAGGGCCGTCAAACCAGCCGCAACGACGACGGCGACCGGTGGTCACGCCGTACTCATAGCCCTCCTCGGTCAGCGTGTGGCCAGCCTCGGACTCATAGGAAAGCTCGGTGGGCATGGGGCCCGAACCGACGCGGGTGATATAGGCCTTCATGACGCCCAGCACGCGGTCGACGTTCTTCATGCCCACGCCGGAGCCGGTGATGGCGCCGCCGGCGGTGCAGTTGGAAGACGTCACGTACGGATAGGTGCCGTGGTCGATGTCGAGCAGCGTCGCCTGGGCGCCCTCAAACAGCAGGTTCTTGCCCTCATCGATCATGTTGTTGAGCAGCAGGCTCGTCTCGGTGATGTAGGGGCGCAGGCGCTCGGCCATCGGCAGGTACTCGTCGCAAATCTGGTCCACGGTGTAGGTGGGCAGGTTGTAGATGAGCTCGAGCTCGGGGTTCACGCGGGCGAGAGCGGTCTCCAGCTTGTCGCGGAACAGCGTCTCGTCCAGCATGTCCTGCATGCGCAGGCCAATGCGGGCCATCTTGTCCTGATAGCACGGACCGATGCCGCGCTTGGTGGTACCGATGTTCTTCTTGCCGAGCTTCTGCTCAAAGGCGCCATCCAGATCGATGTGGTACGGCATGATGACATGCGCGTTGCCGCTGATCTTGAGGTTCTTGGTGGTGATGCCGTCGGCCTCGAACATGTCGATCTCCTCAAGGACAACCTTGGGGTTGACGACACAGCCGTTACCGATCACCGACACGTGGTCGGAATACATGATGCCGGAAGGCACCTGGTGCAGGCCGTACTTCTTGCCGTTGACGACGATGGTGTGACCGGCGTTGTTGCCGCCCGAGTAGCGCACGACGGCATCGAAGTCGCCGGCGACCAGGTCGCAAATCTTACCCTTGCCCTCATCGCCCCACTGGGCACCGACCAAAACGGTTGACGGCATGTTTACTCCTTACATTCATGGACTGTCTACGCGCCACGCCGGCACGCAGAAGCACAAAACATTCCCAGTATACCCGTGCAACGGGCGCCTGTCCTACTCCTCGGCATGTGCCCCATCAAGCTCATAGAACTTGGTGGATGCCGGCAGGAACATCAGATCGACGTCGCCGATCGGGCCCGAACGGTTCTTGGCCACGACGATACGCGTAACGCCCTCGTCGGGTCGATCGTCGCGCGAGGCTTCGGCCTCGTCGGCGGAGCGGTCCAAGAACATAACGATATCGGCGTCCTGCTCGATGGAGCCCGATTCACGAAGGTCGGAAAGCTGCGGGCGCTTGCCGGTACGGGATTCGACCTGACGTGACAGCTGCGACAGCGCGATGAGCGGAATCTTGAGCTCCTTGGCCATGATCTTCAGACCACGCGACATCTCCGAAACCTCGACGGTACGGCTCTCGGAGCGGCGTCCCGGCGGAGGACTCACCAGCTGCAGGTAGTCCAGGATGATGATGGCCTTCTCCTTGTTATGGAGCATACGGCGGCTCTTGGCGCGAATCTCGGTCACTGTGGTGCCGGGCGTATCGTCAATCAGAATATCCAGCTTGGATAAGGTCTGCGTGGCCTCGTTGATATTGGCCCACTGCTCGGGGCTAATGCGACCCATGCGGAAGTCACTGATCGAGATCATGGCATAGGCGCAAATCAGACGCTGGGCAATTTCCTTACCCGACATCTCCAGCGAGAAGAAGCCGACGGTATAACCAGCAGCGGCAGCGTTAAGTGCCAGGTTCAGGGCGAACGACGTCTTACCCACAGCAGGGCGGGCGCCGATGATGATGAGCTGACCCTCGCGGAAACCCATGAGCATGCGGTCGAGCGACGGGAAGCCGGTGGGCACGCCCGCCGCCTGACCACCGGCCTGGCACACTTCCTCGGCCTCGTTATAGGCCTCGACCATAAACTCGGTCAGTGTCTTGTAGCTCGACTTGACCTCACGTGCCGTAACCTTGAGCAGCTTGCTCTCGGCCAGCTCCACGACCTCTTTGGTGTCGGTGGGGGCGTTATAGGCCAGCGCGTTAATCTCGTTGGTGGCGCCGATCAGCTCGCGCAGCATCGAGTCGCGACGGACGATGGCGGCATGGTGCTGCCAGTTCACGAGCGACAGGGTCTGACCCATCAACTCCAAAATGTACGCTTCGCCACCCACGGCATCGAGCTTGTTGATGCTTCGCAGGTAATCGATCAGCGAGATGGAGTCGATGGGAATGCGGCTGTTGTACATATCGACCATCGCGGTATAGATGGTCTTATGAATGGGCCGGTAGAAGTCATCGGGCTGCAGCTCGACCTGGGCCTCTTCGACCACCTCGGGCGATAGCAGCATAGCGGCCAGTACATTGGCCTCTGCATCTTGGTTTTGGGGAAGACCCAACTTTGAGCCGCGGTCCTCGACCGTCAGCCCGGTCTCCCTATCGTCATATGCCATGAGCATCCTCATTCATATCGCTTGCGAGCATCCATAGTATCAGCCACGGTCCCAAAACGCGCCGCGCGCCGCCAATCATCACCGAACCAAACGGATGAACGGTCCTGTATATAGGACTTCGACGCAACGTTCACCATGACACTCACTCAGCGCAAAAAACAAAAGGGCGCCCTGGTTTCCCAGAGCGCCCTTCTTAGAACAAGATTGTTGCGTTGCAGCAAATGCTACTCGGCAGCAGCCTCAGTCTCGACCTCGGCGGTCTCGGCCTCGGCGACCTCAGCGGCCTCCTCGACCTCAGCCTCGGCAGCGAGCTCCTCGGCGGTAACGCCGACGAGAACGACAACCTCGGCCTTGATCTCGCGGTACAGCGAGATGGCAACGGTGTGGGCACCGGCAACCTTGATGGGCTTACCGAGCTCGACGCGCTTGCGGTCGATGTCCATACCGAGCTGAGCCTTGATGGCGTCAGCGATCATAGCGGCGGTAACGGAGCCAAAGAGGATGCCCTCGTCGCCGACCTTGACGTCAACGGTGACCGTCTTGCCCTCGAAGGCAGCCTTGGTCTCGTTGGCGGTAGCCAGACGGACGGCCTCGCGCTTGGCGATGTTGTTGCGACGCTCGTCAAGCTGCTTGAGGTTGCCCTTGGTGGCGGCAACAGCGAGCTTCTTGGGGAACAGGAAGTTCTCAGCGTAACCCTGAGCGACCTCTACGACGTCACCCTCGCCGCCCTTGCCCTTGATCTCATCGAGAAGAATAACCTTCATGATGCGTCTCCCTTCTTAGCCGCGGTCGCGGTTGCCACGAGAGGAAACCACGGGGACGGTGTACGGCAGGAGAGCCATCTCGCGGGCGCGCTTGATGGCGTTGGCGATGTCATGCTGATGCTGCGTGCAAGCGCCAGTGACGCGACGGGGCTTGATCTTGCCACGGTCGGTCATGTACTTACGGAGAAGCTGAGTGTCCTTATAGTCGATGAACTCAGTGTTCTCCTTGCAGAACTGGCAGTACTTACGACGCGGCTGACGTGCAGAAAAATCATTAGCCATGTCAAAATACCTTTCATTTGGCAACTTCGGCGAACCGAGGCCGCCTCTCACTCAAAAATAGGTGAACAACCCTTAGAACGGGATGTCCTCATCGTAGACGTCGACCGCGGGCGGCGTAGCCACCGGTGCGGCAGGACGTGCTGCGGGCGCGGGAGCTGCGGGGGCGTAACCGCCCTGATCGTAGCCACCCTGGCCACCACGGGAGCTCATAAACTCGATCTCATCGACGATGACCTCAAGCTTGCTCCGGCGCTGGCCGTCGCGCTCCCAAGAGCTGTAGCGCAGCTTGCCCTCGATCGCGACCTTGTTTCCCTTTGCCAGGAAACGGCTCACGGCCTCGGCGCGGGTGCCGAACATGGTGCAGTCGACAAAGTTGGGATAGTCCTCCCACTCGCCAGTCTGCGCGTTGCGGCGACGATCGTTCACGGCGACGCCAAAGGACAGAACCTGGGTTCCGCCGGCGGTGGCACGCAGCTCGGGATCACGCGTGAGGTTACCGGTGATGTTCACTCGATTGATGCTCATAACTCACTACTTCCTCTTGGGGCACAAGCCCAGTCCAAAACGACAGTCTTACTCCTGGTCGTCGCGACGGACGATCATGTGGCGGACCACAGCGTCGGTGATGCGCAGGACGCGATCAAGCTCGGCGATCTGGGTAGGATCTGCGTGGAAGTTGATGAGGGTGTAGTCACCATCGGTGAGGTCGTTGATCTCGTAGGCGAGCTTGCGCTTGCCCCACTCGTCAACGGAGTCGACCTTGCCAGCGCCCTCAGCGATCGTGGTATCGATACGCTTCATAACAGCGAGACGAGTCTCGGGGTCGAGCGACGGGTCAACAAAGAACAGCAGTTCATAAGCCTTCATATTGTCACCTCCTCTGGGCAAATGTGGCTTCAGGTCGTGAAGGTGCGCCTGAAGCAGGAAAAGACTTGGTAATAATATCTTTCAACCTCCTAGGCTGCAAGAATATGCAGCTACAACCTCATGACCTCCACATATGCCCATACTCGCACGACGTTTCATGCACATTCCAACCAAATGCCGACCAAGAGCTTGACGGATCTGTGGACAAGATACGGTGCCGTGGGGACAAGCTGAGCTAAGCCGCAGGTCAACGGGTACAAGGCTGTGGTCGCGAAATGCATACCAGTGGTCCACAGCACCATCCAAAGATTTTTGAATTCATCGCCAAGTCGCTTATGAATACCCCTTTTGAACAATCGAGTTGATCAACCACGCTGGTCGGAAGCCGTTTTTTGGCACCTCAAACCCACTGCAACGCCAAGCGCGGCAAAGCGTTTTAAAAAATGCCAACTTTTCTGTTTGCACTTTGCGATTCCTCGTGTATACTGACTTTCGCATTTAACGGAGAGTTGTCCGAGTGGCCGAAGGAGCACGATTGGAAATCGTGTAGGCGTCAAAAGCGTCTCCAGGGTTCAAATCCCTGACTCTCCGCCAGTTAATTCCAAAGCAGGCCTTCGAGCCTGCTTTGTTTTTACCCCACGCGGAGGGGTGGCAGAGTGGTTGAATGCGGCGGTCTCGAAAACCGTTTGGCCTGTATAAGGTCACGAGGGTTCGAATCCCTCCTCCTCCGCCATTTAGATTGAGAAAGCTCCCAACAACGGGAGCTTTTTTTCTTTTGAGTCCCTTACAAGCAAATACGGCGGAGGAGGGATTCGAACCCGCCAGGGCGCGGAGCGTAAAGAAAACGCGCCCGTGGCGCGTTT
>USKL01000034.1 GCA_900555225.1 uncultured Collinsella sp. | reverse complement strand
GGTGGCGTTTTCGTTGCCGCTCACGGGGTTGCCGTTCTGGTCGCAGAACGCGATGTTGTAGAACCCGGCGTTGTTGAGCGCGGTGACGGCGGCGGAGATGCTCTTGCCGTACAGGTTACCCGGAACGCTGGCCTTGCCGGACTTCTTGGCAATGACGACGGTAATCGTGGCGCCGGGCTTCTGCTTGCCGCTGGGGTTCCAGCTGATCACGGTTCCCTCGGTAACTGAGTCGTTCTCCTGGTAGCTCACGTCGACGCCAAAGCCTGCCATATCGAGGGCGTTGCGCGCCTGGGCCTCGGTCATGTCGGTCAGGTCGGGGACGGACGTGGTATCCGGGCCGCTGGAGACCTTGTACGAGATGGTCGTGCCCTTCGCGACTTCCTTACCGGCTTCGGTGTCCTGCTCAAAGACCTGGCCCTCATCGGCCTCGTTGGCCTCCTCGGAGGCGTTGCCCTTCAGGCCAACGCTTGCCAGCGCGGCTTCTGCCTGGTCCTTGGTCAGGCCGACAAGCCGGGGAACCTCAACCTTCTCGGAGGGCTTGGGGCCCTTGGAGATTACCAGGTTCACCTTAGTGCCCTTGGCCTTCTTGGTGTTGCCGTTGGGCGTCTGCTCGGCGACCTTGCCCTCGTCGACATCGTCGTTGTAGCTTTGGTCGATGGTGCCGACCTCGAGGCCGGCTTCCTTGATCAGTTCGACGGCAGTCTGCTGGTCCTTGCCCAGTACATCGGGAACGGTGACCTGCTCGCCGCCAAAGAGTCCTGTGGCAAAGGCCACCACGATGCCGATGACGGCAACGGCTGCCACCACGGCGGCGATGATCTTGTTCTTGTTGGATTTGGGCTTTTCGACCTCGTAGGAGCCGGTGGAACCCGAAACCGAGCTACGGGCGGTATTCTGGCCGCTCACGCCCGAGACGGGACGCACCATGGCGCGCGTCTGATCGGAAAGCTCGCGAGTCTTGGTGGCGCCAAGCTCGCCGGGGGCACCGATGATGCGCGTGGGCTCCGAGATGTTGACGGCACGACCGGACAGGTAGCTGTTGAGCACCTGACGCAGCTCGTCAGCGGTCTGGAAGCGGTTTGCCGGGTCCTTCTCCATGCACTTGAGGATGATGCGCTCAAGGTCGGCGTCGACACCGGAGTTGATCTGGCTCGGCGGAATAGGCAGCTCGTTGACCTGCTTGAGTGCGACCGAGATGGCGTCATCACCGTCAAAGGGCACGCGGCCGGTGGCGCACTCGTACATCACGACGCCCAGCGAGTAGATATCCGAGGTGGGGCCGAGGTCCTGACCGCGGGTCTGCTCGGGGCTGACGTAGTGGGCGGTTCCCAGCACGTTGTTGTCTTGCGTGAGGTGGCTGTTCTTGGCGCGCGCGATGCCAAAGTCCATCACCTTGATGTTGCCGTCGGGCAGCACCATGATGTTCTGCGGCTTAATGTCGCGGTGGATGATCTCATGCTTGTGAGCGACCGAAAGCGCGGAGCTGATCTGCGAGCCGATCTGGGCGACCTTCTTGGGGTCGAGGGCGCCGTGGCTCTTGATGCCGCTCTTAAGGTCGGTACCGCGCAGGTACTCCATGACGATGTAATAGGTGTCGCCGTCCTTGCCCCAATCGTAGACGCCCACGATATAGGGGGAGGAGAGACCGGCTGCTGCCTGGGCCTCCTGCTTAAAGCGTGCGGCGAAGGTTGCGTCGCCAGCATACTGCGGTAGCATGATCTTGACGGCAACCGTGCGGTCGAGGACCTGGTCCTGTGCACGGTAGACGGTCGCCATGCCGCCTGTCCCCACCTTATCCTTGAGGAGGTATCTTCCCCCGAGGACCCTCTGTTCCATTCCTGCTCCTAACATAACTATTCGCTCAACGATGTGTGTAGTACCTACGATGTGGCCGCTGGGGCCGTGTGGCGCGTTGCCGCTAACTCTTCGGCCGCGGCGCGCCTCGGGTGTCCGATTCGATCATGGGCATCACGCTCCCTGTGCGGCGAGCGCCGCGGTCAGGACGATGCCGGCAATCTTGGCCGCCTTGACGTCGTGTTTGTCGTAATCCTCCAAGGCCACCGAGATGGCGACCGTGGGTGAATCGTAAGGTGCAAAGCCAACGAACATCGAGTTGACGTTGGTGCCGCCGGTCTCGGCCGAGCCGGTCTTGCCGGCGACCTTGACGCCGGGGACCTGGGCATCGGTGCCGGTACCGGACTGGACGACGGCGAGCATGGCCTGCTTGACCTGGTCGGCCGTGGCGGAGCTGACGGCCTGACCCAGCGAGCGGGACTGCGTGGTCTTGACCACAGTTCCGTCCGGGGCGAGTACCTGGGCTACAAAGTACGGGTCCATGACCACGCCACTGTTAGCGATGGCGGCGGCAATCACGGCGTTTTGCATGACGGTGGTCTGCGGCCCGGGCGTGTGGTCCATGCCGACAGGCTGGCCGGCGCCGGCCCAGGCGGTCTCCCACTCGGTCATGAGCGACGGGTCGGCCATGATGGAGGCCGCGGAGGTCAGGTCCTGGCCGAGCTTTTGGCCGTAGCCAAAGGCGTTGGCAAACTGCACGAGCGTGTTTGCGCCAACTTCGTTTGCCACCTGGCCAAAGACGACGTTGGAGGACACGGCAAAGGCCTGCTGCAGGCTGATGGTGCCGTAGCTCTCGTTGGCATAGTTGGTGACCGGTGCGTTGCCGATGTCCATGGAGCCGGGCGCCTGGTAGGTGCTGGTAAGGCTGGCGGTACCGGTCTCGAGTGCCGCGGAAAGCGTAACGACCTTAAACGTGGAGCCCGGCGTGTACAGCGCGTCCATGGCGCGATTGTACATGGAGCCGTCCTCGCCGCCGCCCGCCTGCAGCAGGGCGTCGATGTTGGTGTTGTCGTAGGTGGGCGAGCTGGCACATGCGAGTACCGCGCCGGTACGCGGGTCGATGACCACTACAGCGCCCTTAAAGCCCTTGAGTGCCTGCTCGGCCGCCGTCTGGATACGCGAGTCGATGGTGAGCTTGGCGGTGTTGCCCGGCTGGGTCTGGCCCGCGAGCGACGCGATGGCGTTGTTCCAGCTGGAGTAGTCCTTAGAACCGGTGAGCGTGTCGTTCATGACGCTCTCGATGGCGGTGGTGCCATACTGCTGGCTCACGTAGCCAACCACGTGCGCTGCCAGGTTACCGTTGGGGTAGGAGCGTACGTAGGTGCCGTCCTCCTGCTGCAGCGACTCGGCCAGCGTCACGCCGTCGGACGTGATGATGGAGCCGCGCTGGATGTACTTGGAGCGGGCGATGGTGTGGTTGTTGGTCGGCATGTCCTGATAGTCCTTGGCCTTAATGACCTGGACATAGGTGAGGTTGCCGATAAGGATGGCGAACAGCGCCGTAAAGGCGAGCACCGCACGGGTTAGACGGTTGGCGAGCGCAACGCGGCCGAGCACACCGGATTCAGGCGTGTCGAGCAGGCGACGGCGCATGCGCGAGCCGACGGAATGGCTGCCGCTGCCGTAGGAAGACGAGGTGGCAAAGCGCGTGCCCGTCGGGGCGGCGGCAGATGCGACCTGATCATCGGTGATGGCGGCCATGGTGCCGGTGCCGGTAAGCTCGGCCTCGCGTCCGGTCGCCTCGTCACCGGCGCGCAGCAGGAGCGCGACGATGATAAAGCTTGCCAGCAGCGAGGAGCCGCCCTGGCTCATAAAGGGCAGGGTGACGCCGGTCAGCGGGATCAGGCGGGTTACGCCGCCAACGATCAAGAAGGCCTGGAAGCTGATGGCGGCCGTAAGGCCCGTGGCGCTAAAGGCGGCGAGGTCGGATTTAGCGCGGGCAGCCGTGGTGAGGCCACGCACGGCAAAAAGCATAAACAGGATGAGCACGGCGCCGCCGCCCAAAAGGCCCATCTCCTCGCCGATAGCCGAAAAGATAAAGTCGGACTCGACGACGGGGATGTTGTTGGCCATGCCGTTGCCGATGCCAACACCGACCAGGCCGCCATCGGCAAGCGAGAAGAGCGACTGGACGATCTGGTAGCCCTGGCCCTGGGCGTCCTTAAACGGATCGACCCAAACCTGGAAACGCACCTGAACGTGAGACAGGAACTTGTAGGCGCCCACAGCTCCAACGGCTAAGAGCGCAAGGCCGATAACGACATACGAAAAGCGCCCCGTGGCAACGTAGAGCATCAGCAAGAAGATGGTGTAGAACAGCACGGCCGAACCCAGGTCGCGTTCGAAGACGACGACGAGCAGGCACACACCCCACACGGCAAACAGCGGCAGCAGCAGTCGCAGGCGAGGGATCTTAAAGCCCAGGATCTTGCGGTTGGAGATGGAGAGCAGCTCGCGGTTCTCGGCCAGGTACCCGGCCAGGAACAGCACGATAAAGACCTTGGCGAACTCGCCAGGCTGGATGGTAAAGCCCGCGATGCGAATCCACAGCTTGGAGCCCGAGATCGTGGTGCCGATAAAGATGGGCAGCATCAGCAGGATGATGCCGATGATGCCAAAGGTGTACTTGTAGCGCATGACCACGTCGAGGTTTTTGACCAGTGCGAGCGTTCCCACCATCAGGGCCACCGAGACAAACAGGATGATGAGCTGTGAGATGGCGAGAGCGGGGGCGAGGCGTGTCACGAACGTGATGCCGATGCCCGAAAGTATAAATACGATGGGTAGGATGGCGGGGTCGGCGCCGGGCGCCAAGATGCGCACGGCGATATGTGCCGCGGCGAAGGCGGCAAAGAGGCCGATCGGCACGGCGAGCGTCTCAAAGGAGATGGCGGCGCCCGCGGTGAGCACGTACATCGCATACAGCAGGATGACGGGGAACGCCGAGGCGATGAGCAAGAGCAGTTCGGTGTTGCGGCGACTCATAAGCGGCACTCCCTTTCTAATTCTTATCGGAGGCTTCGGCCTCGGCGGACTGTTCGGCGGTTTTCTCGGAATCTGATTCGGAGGTCGATCTCTGGTCGGTGTTGTCGCGAATCGTTTGCGCGTCGATCACCTGGCGGGTCTGCTCCTCGTCGATCTGGTGGCGGTACTTGGATATCGTGTCCTGCGCATCGTCGACACTTGTTTGCGGAATACCCGCCTTGAGGCGGTTTTGCGTGTCTTCGGGCAGGTCGGACAGCTTGATACTGGTTTCGCTTTCGAGCCAGTGAAGCTTGAGTCCGAGCGGCTTGCCGGGAAGGCCGCGCCAGACGGCGACATTGCCCTGGTAGGTACCCAGGTAGTACGAGCCGGTGACACCCGTGTAGGCCCAGATGGCAGCCGCCAGCACCAAGACGAGACCTAAGACGACGCCGATGGTGACGTTGCGGCGACGCACGCGTTGCGCCTCGCGCATAACGCCATCGTCAACCAGGTCAACGACTACTACGGTCACGTTGTCGTGGCCGCCGGCGGCAAGCGCCGCGTCCACTAGGTTGTCAACGCAGATTTGCGCGGTTGAGGACTGCGTGGCGATGTTCTCGATATCGCTATCGGGAATCATGCTCGAAAGGCCGTCAGAGCACAGGATCAGGCGGTCGCCTTCCTCGATATGCAGAGTGAAGTGGTCGGCATACATGGCGGGGTCTGAGCCCAGCGCACGGGTGATGACCGAACGGTTGGGGTGGACGCGAGCCTCGTCTGCCGTGATCTCGCCGGCGTCCACGAGCTCCTCCACGTAGGAGTGGTCGCGGGTCACGCGGATGAGCGTGCCCTCGTGGAGCAGGTAGGCGCGAGAGTCGCCCACGTGGGCGATGGCGAGCGTGTCGTTTTCGATATAGGCGCAAGTGGCTGTGCAGCCCATGCCGGGCTTGCCTAGGCCGTTCAGGGCCGCCTCGATTACGGCGGCGTTAGCTGCCTCGACGGCTGCCGCCAGGCGTGCTGCGTCGGCGGACTGCGGGGCCGTCTTGGCAATAGTCTCGACGGCGATGGAAGAGGCTACCTCGCCGGCGGCGTGACCGCCCATGCCGTCGCATACGCAAAAGAGCGGCGACTGCACCAGGTAGGAATCCTCATTGTGCGGGCGCACACAGCCAACGTCGGAGCGGGCACCCCACATGAGTTGCGTGGTGGTGCCGGCATCATAGGTCGAGTCGGTCTCGATGCGCTCCTCGGTCAGGGGCTCAAAGCTCATGGTCGAGCCGGGGTCTTTGAGCTTGGCTTCAACGGCGGCTACGTCGATCTCGGCTGTGTCACCGGGAGAGACGGTGTCGGTCTCGGCGTTTGATTCGGAATCGCCGGTGTCCGGGGAGTCGGGCTCCTCGGACACGCGGGCGGTCGACTCGTCGTCTTGCGGGCTGACGTCTATAGGCTCGGGCGCCGGCGTAGACACGGGCGCAACCTCGGATGCCGGGGCTATGGGAAACGCCGGCGCGGCGGGCTCGGGTGCCGCAAACACCGCAGCGCTCTCGTTGATTGCCGCGGCGACAGGCTCTGCAAAGTGAGCTGGCGCCGGGGTTGCTTCGGGCGCTGTGGGCTGTTCCGCGGCATGTGCGCCGATGGGCGCCGCTACGGTATCCTCTTCGTCCTCGTTATCGGCGAGATCCGAAATATCATGCGTTACATGCGAAAGAGGCAGGGAGAACACGGTGTCCTCGGGTTCCACGGGTGCGGAGCCCGCCGGAGCGGCGTGGGCCGGCGCAGCTGTGGCGGCAGCCGGTGCCTCGGTCATAGTCGCGGACTTGTTCTCCTCGTCGATCATCGACGGTTCACCTTCATGACCACGTCGCCAATCTGGACTTCGTCGCCCTCGCGCAGCGTTGCGGGCTCCACAAGCTGGCGGCCGTTGACGAGCGTGCCGTTAAGCGAGTTGAGGTCTTCGATGATGAGCGCCGGGCCCTGCAGCGAAAAGCGCGCATGCGAGGCCGAGACGAACGGTTCGTTGATGCAGATGTCCGAAGATGGCGAGCGACCGACGATGACGGGGCCGAGCATGTCTACGTGGATGCCGCGGATACCGCGCGGACCCTTGTCCACATCGATCGTCCAGATAGCCGAGTCGCGGCGCTGTCCGCGCACAAGTCCCACGCCGGTCTTCATGACGGCGAACAGGAAGATATAGAGCAGGGCGACCAGGACGATGCGGCCTGCAAAAAGGACGATATCGATGTTCATAAGAGACTATCCCCTAAATTCAAAGGTGCTCAGGCCAAACGTCAGCAGATCGCCGTTGCGCAGCGGGCAGCGCGTAATGCGGCGGTTGTTGACGAGCGTGCCGTTGGTGGAATTGAGGTCCTCGATCGACCAATCCGAGCCCGTAAAGGTGAGCTGGGCGTGGCGGCGCGACACGTTGGGGTCGCGCAGGGCAATATCGGAAACCGAGCGCTCGCGACCGATAGTCACCTGTGCGGAGGTGATGCTATGGCTCTCGCCGCTCACGACGTCGACGAGCTGGGCGAGCGGGCGCTGCGGGGCGCGAGTGCTCGCCATGTTGGAGGCGATGCCGGCTGCGGCGCCTAGGCCCACGGCGGCACCGGTCGCGGCGGCTCCGCCCATGCCGGCAAGCGCGTCGCGCGAGACGGTCTGCGGCACCGGGATGGGTGCTGCGGCGGGGTCGGGGACGCTAGGCGCGAAGGGGTCTGCCACGGCAAGCGGGTCGGGAGCGGCGGCGCGAGGCGTCGGCTGCTGCTGGGGCATGGCGGCGGGGCGCTGCTGCTGCGGGGCAGCAAACTGCTGCTGGCCGGCGCGCGGGGCGCTGGCGGCACGGCTTGCCGCGGAGTTGTTTTGGCCCAGACCGTTTTGATAGGCGCGCTCTTCTTCGTACAGGCGGCCGAGCGTGGGGGCATCGACGTTCTCGGCAAAGACCGAGAACTTGCCGGCGCGCAGCTGCGGATCGATCATAAAGCGCACGAGGGGCTCGCCGACAAAGACATAGCGGCGCTTTTCGGCCTGCGCCTTCACAAACTCGCGGACCTCGCGCGAAAGCTCGGGGTAGAACGGGGCGAGCATGGGATCGTCGTCGGCGGCGATCAGGATGGTATAGAGTGCCGGCGCCGTGTTGACGCCGTTGATCACCAGAGTCTGATCCTCCATGTCGCGAGCGGCCTGCTTGGCAAGCTTCTTAAAGGAGAACGGGGCACGGGTGGCACCGAAGATGCCGGCCACGTGGTCCTCGAAGATGTTCAGGAAGTTCACGAAAGATCACTCTCCGTATAGGTTCTTTGGTATCCGAGCAAATATAGGCATATCCCAACGATTATAGAGGATAGGGTTCCCGCAACCGCCGCCTTGGCGACGACCGCGGCTGCAAGGCTGGCAATTTCCATATGGTGTGCAAGACAGGACGCCGCTGCGCAGCCGATGCCGGCGACAGCGATGGCGGCGATTACGGCAAGGTTTGAGCCCTGATCGGCACGCTTGGCATGGGCGTTGAGCAGCGCAGATGACGCCGCGGCAGTTGCCGCTACCAGCACAAAGGCAGCCCAAAGGAGTGGGTCTCCCAGCGCTGCGGCAACGTTACCGAGCCCCAGCACGCCTCCGGCTGAAAGCGCGACCGTGGCCAGACGGGCAAAAAGTGCGCCCATGCCCGTTGCCGCGGCGGCGCTTGCCGGGCCGAGCCAAAATGACGCGACGCCGGCGGTGACCCCAGCTGCCAGGAAGGTATTGCCGGTCAGACAGCCAAGCGCGAGTGCACAGGTGAGTGCGGCGCTCGCGGCAGCCTCGGTGCGACCCCAGGCGATCCACCAACCGGACATGGCGGCGGCAAAGATCACCGCGACGGGCAACATCGACAGGACGCCCTGTGCCTGCATGGTGGCGTTTGCCATGAGCACCAAAAAGCCCACAGCCGAGATGGCCGAGCCAATCTGGGGGGCCAGGCCGGCCGCCGCTCCGATCGCGATAGCCGCAATGACCAGGCCGGGAAGCGCCGCGACGCCGGCCGTCTGCATCAGCAAAAAGCTAAAGGCGCCGCACGTTAGCGCCGAGATAGCGTGCATGGCGTAGTCGCGCGCATGGCTCCAGCGCGTGCCTGCCCAGCCGAGTGCGGGGTCGACTTCGATGGTGTCGTCCTCGTAGTGCGACGGCTCGATATCGTCGAGCTCCTGCTCGTCATCCGAAAGTTCGCCAACCATTTGCTCCAGGCTGCGACGGCCTTCGCGCACGCTGCCCAGACCGGCAAGGAGCTGGTCGCAAAATGCCTCGATGCTGTTGGGGCGGTCCTGCGGCATGGGGGAGAGCGCGCTCATGAGCGCGGCCTCGGCTCCCGGGGGAAAGTGTGGTATCAGCTCGCTGGGATAGGTGGCGCCGCCGATGATGCGGCCGAGCGAGTCGGCGGGCGTGGCCGCCATAAAAGGAGCGCTGCCGCACAGGCCCTCGTAGATCACACAGGCGAGGGCAAAGACATCGGCGCGCTCGTCGACCGTGCCGGTCTCGATATCGAGCTGCTCGGGCGGCATGTAGCCGATGGTGCCGCCGCGTGAGCCGCCAAAGCCACCGGCGGACGACAGCCGCGCCATGCCAAAGTCGGTGAGCTTTACATTGCCCGAGTGGTCGATGAGCACGTTGGCGGGCTTAATGTCCAGGTGGAGTACGCCATTACTGTGGGCGAAGGTGAGCGCCTGGCCCAGGGCATCGGCAATGGCCGCGGCCTCGTCAAAGGTAAGTGAGTGGCCGTCCGCGCGGTGCAAAAACTCGGCCAGCGACATGCCATCGACATATTCCATAACCAGGTAGGCATAGGCTGTGTCGTGCGTAAAGTCGATGACCTGCACGATGTTGGGATGGCTCAGCATGGCCACGGCTTCGCCCTCGGCGCGGAACCGGCGGCGGAATTCCTCATCCCGTGCGAATTCATCCTTGAGTATTTTGACGGCTACCAACCGGTTCAGCCGGTGGTCACGCGCCTTATAGACGACGGCCATGCCGCCGGTACCGATGACCTCCAGGATCTCGTACCGGTCATCCAGCAGCTGCCCAATATAATGATTCATGTTTGACAGCCTCCTTTCAAACCGATACCAGAATGCTGGTCACATTGTCGGGGGAACCCCGCAGCTTGGCGATATCCAGCAGACGCTTGCAGCACTTCTGCTTGTTGACCCCGTGGACCACCTCGAAGAGCATCTCCTGATCGTCCAGCATATTGCTCAGGCCATCGGAGCACAGGAGCAGATAGCTTCCCTTTTCCAGCTCCTGCCGGTAGAGGTCACACAGTATGGTGGGCTCTGTGCCCACGGCCCGGGTGATGAGATTCTTGCCCGGATAGCTTTTGGCGGTTTCGGGCGTTAGCTCCCCCCTGTCCACCATCATCTGAACCACGGAGTGGTCCTTGGTGATCTGGCGGATGCTGCCGTTGGAAATGCCGTAGCACCGGCTGTCACCCACATTGACAATGGAGGTCTGATTTTTTCGAATCAGCGCCGCCACCAGGGTGGTGCCCATGCCCTCAAATTCCTCGAACTGTTTGGCCTGGTCGTAAACCGTAAAATTGGCCAGTTTGACGGCGCTGCGCAAAATCATATCGGTCTTGTCCCAGTCCGCATTGTGGGACCAGCTGCGCTTGACCTCCTGGACGAATACGTCCACCGCCAGGGAGCTGGCCACATTGCCGGATTTCGCGCCGCCCATGCCGTCGCAAACCACGCACAGCAA
>USKL01000033.1 GCA_900555225.1 uncultured Collinsella sp. | reverse complement strand
GGCAGCCGGTCGGCGGATCCAGCGGTGACGGCGGATCGCCGGCAAGGATGATACGCTTGCGAGTCTTCTGGATATCAGGGTCGGGAACCGGTACGGCAGACAGCAGCGACTGCGTGTACGGATGGTGAGGCTCGCTATAGAGCGTCTTCCAGTCCGAAACCTCAACCATCTTACCCAGATACATAACGGCAACGCGATCGGAAATGTGCTGCACGACGGACAGGTCGTGAGCGATAAACAGATACGCGGTACCGAACTTGTCCTGAAGTTCCTTGAGCAGGTTCAGAACCTGGGCCTGAATGGAAACATCCAGAGCGGAGACCGGCTCGTCGCAGATGATCAGCTTGGGCTTCAGCGCAAAAGCGCGGGCGATACCGACACGCTGACGCTGGCCGCCCGAGAACTCATGCGGATAACGGTTGATGTGCTCGGGGTTCAGTCCGACAACGTCGAGAAGCTCGCGGACGCGCTCAATGCGCTCCTCCTTGGTGCCCACGCCGTGAATGGTCATGGGCTCGGAGACGATCTCACCGATGGTCATACGAGGGTTGAGCGAAGCATAAGGATCTTGGAAGATAAACTGCATCTCGCGACGCATGTCCTTGATCTCATGCTTGCTCATCTCGGCAACATCTTTGCCCTGGAAGAACACCTTACCGGCGGTCGGCTTGGTCAGGCGCATGATGGTACGGCCCGTGGTGGACTTACCGCAACCAGACTCGCCAACCAGACCGAAGGTCTCTCCAGGATAAATCTCAAAAGAGATGTCATTTACAGCAGAGACGACACGCTTGGAGAAGCGCTTGGCGAACATGCCGGACTCAGCGGGGAACTCCTTAGAGAGGTGCTCGACCTTCAGCAGCGGAGTACGCTCGTTGGTATCTGCCATTACGCCTCGCCTCCCTTCTTGGAATCCTTGCGCGTACGGGACGTCACAGGAGCGTTCTTGAGGAACTCGGGGTCGCCAGCGTAGTGGCACGCAGAATAGTGACCAGACTCGGTAACAAAACGCTCGGGGCGCTGCTTGCGGCACTTATCCGTCGCATAGGGGCAGCGAGGAGAGAACACGCAGCCCTCGGGCAGGTTCATGAGCGAAGGCGGGTTGCCATGAATCGGCGTAAGCGGCTTCTTCTCATCGATGGCCTGCTCCGGGATGGAGCGGATAAGGCCCCAGGTGTAGGGGTGGCGGCTCTCGTAGAAGATTTCCTCAGCAGTACCGAACTCGACGGGACGGCCGGCGTACATAACCATGATCTTGTCGGCCATATCAGCGACGACACCCAGGTCATGGGTGATCATGATGATGGCGTTGCCGTTCTTCTCCTGCATCTCCTGCATGAGCTCGATAATCTGAGCCTGAATGGTAACGTCCAGAGCCGTCGTGGGCTCGTCGGCAATCAGGATATCGGGATCGCAGGCAAGAGCCATAGCAATCATGACGCGCTGACGCATACCGCCAGAGAACTGGTGCGGATACTCATTGACGCGCTTCTCGGGCTCGGGAATACCAACGAGGTCCAAAAGCTCGGTGGCACGCTTGAGCGCCTCCTGCTTGGAGTAGCCGCGGTGCAGACGAAGACCCTCGCCCACCTGCTTGCCGATCTTATAGACCGGGTTCAAGGAGGTCATAGGATCCTGGAAGATCATCGCGATGTCGTTACCGCGAATGTGCTGCATCTCTTCCTCGGTCATCTCGAGGATAGAACGACCGCGATAGCGAACGTCGCCGCCCTCGATCTTTCCCGGAGGCATCGAGATAAGACCCATGATGGTCATGGCGGTCACGGACTTACCGGAGCCGGACTCACCGACGACGCCCAGGGTCTCGCCGCGATCGAGCGTGTAGGAGACACCGTCGACAGCGCGAACAACGCCATCCTCGGTGTGGAAATACATCTTAAGGTCATCGACCTCGAGCAGATGCTGGCCCTCGGGAACCGGCTGGTCCTTCAGGTCCACATAGTTCTTGTTCTTCTTCATCCTTATGCGTCCTTCATCTTGACGTCGAGGGCGTCGCGCAGACCGTCACCCAGCAGGGTGAAGGCGAGCACCGTCGAGAGAATTGCCAGACCGGGCATGATCATCATCCAGGGAGCAGTCAGAAGATACTGCTGACCGTCCTGAATCATGGAGCCCCACGAAGGCGTAGGCGGAATAACACCCATGCCGAGGAAGGACAGAGCGGACTCGGTCAGAATGGCGCCACCAATGTTCATGGTCGCGTAGACCACAATGGAGGCGACGGAGTTCGGGAAGATGTGACGCACGACGATACGAGCATCAGATGCACCCATCGCGCGCGCAGCGTCAACATAATCGTTTTCCTTGACCGTCAAGATTGCAGAGCGGAAGACGCGCGCAATCGAAGGCCAGCCGAGAATGCCGATGGCAAAAAAGACGTTCTGAAGACCACGGCCGATAACGGCGATCATGGCGACAACGAACAGCACGTACGGGAATGCCAGGAAGATATCCGCGCAGCGCATGATGATCGTATCCCAAATGCCGCCGTAGAAACCGGCTAGGGCACCCATGACCAGACCAATCACCGTGGAGATCGCAGTGGCCATAATACCGACGGAAAGCGAAACACGTGCACCGTAGATAACGCGGACGAGAATGTCACGACCTAGGGCGTCGGTGCCAAACGGGTGCTCGGCACACGGAGCCAACAGCGACGTCTCGGCCATAGTGGTCGAGTCGGAAGCCGTCGGGGAACCGAGCCAGGGCTTAGCCCACAGATCTGCGGTCAGGGCAACCACAACGACGATGATGATCCAGCAGACACCGATAACGGCAAGCTTGTTCTTACGAAGACGCTTAAAAGCGTCGCCCCACAGCGTGCGGGACTTGGCGGGAGCAGACGCGACCTTGGTGGCGGTAGCCTGCTCCTGAGACTGAGAATCAGTTTCCTGCATGAGACGTACCTCCCTTAGGCCTTATCCGACGGACCGCCAAGGCGGATGCGCGGGTCGAGGAATGCATAGCTAATGTCGACGAGCAGGTTGATCACCATGACGACGACAATGATGAGCGTAACGCCGCCCATAACGATGGGCCAGTCACGCATGCTAATGGCGCGATAGACCTCATAGCCGATACCGGGCCAGTTAAAGACCGTCTCGGTCAGGATGGCGCCCGAAAGCATGCCGCCAAAGTCGACACCAATATAGGTAACGACGGGGATGAGTGCATTCTTAAGCGCATGCTTGACGATGATCGCACGATTGGAGAGACCCTTGGCCTTTGCCGTACGAATGTAATCCTGGTTCATGACGTCAAGCAGCTGCGAGCGCATAATGCGCGCAGCATAAGCGGTCGAAACCGAAGCCAGCGTAATGGTCGGAAGCACATAGTGCATCCAATCCTGATACTGAGAGCTGGAACCGCCGGCACCCGAGATCGGCATGGAGATTGCACCGCCCGTGGCGTCCTTGAGGATGACGCCAAAGAACAGCTGCAGCAACATACCGAGCCAGAAGGCCGGGACCGCAACGAGGATCGACGTGGTGAGCGTTACCAAAATATCCCAGAAGGAATAACGCTTTACCGCCGAAATGATACCCGCACCGATACCCATAATTGCCTCGAGCACGATGGCGCACGCGGCAAGTTTGACCGTATACGGATACTTCTGGGCAAAGATTTCCGTAACCGGCAGCTTGCGCTGATACGAATTGCCCAGATCGCCATGAAGCAGGCCGTTCATGTAATACAAGTAACGGTCCACGAGCGACGTTTGAACGGGGTCGCCGTTCTCGTCAAGGATCGCGTTGCCGTCCTCGTCCGTCTGGACCAGGTGATAGCGGACGCGAAGCTGAAGCTCCACCTCGGGGGACAGAGCCTTGTCTCCACCGATCAGCTTGATCGGATCTCCCGGCACGATATTCTGGAGGGCGAACAAAATCAGCGTAACGCCCAAAAACACCGGGATGAACTGAAGCACACGTTTAACGATGTACTTACCCATACCACTCCCCTATCTAGGGATTAACCTAAATGGGATGCCGATCGCCAGACCGGCATCCCAAAATTACCATCAGCCAGTTTACCCCAGGTTAGGGAGAACTGTATGTTTCCCATGAGGTCTACGTAAATACTTGACCCTCACGGAAGCTGCAAACTCTTAGGCGAGCTCAGCGGTACCCAGATCGGCGTGCTTCTGCGGATCGACATAGAGGTGCTTGATGCGATCGGAGCCGGCGATGGTGTGCGTGTAGAACATAATCGGGATGACCGGGCAGTCGGCAGCGACCATTGCGTCGGCCTCCTGCATCTTAGCGACGCGCTCCTCGTCGTCAACAATAGTACGAGCCTCGTCGACCTTGGCGTCGAACTCGGGATTGTTGTAACCGGAGCGGTTGTCGCCACCGAGGGAGTCGGAGTGGAACAGCGGATACAGGAAGTTGTCCATGATCGGGTAGTCGGCAATCCAACCCAGACGACCGAACTGATAGTTAAAGTTCTGATACTGCTCGAGCAGGGCAGACCACTCAGGGGTATCGGAGACAGCGGTAACGCCAACCTTGGCGAGGTCGCCGATGATGGACTCCATGATCTCCTTGTGACCGCCGTCCTGGTTGTAGGACAGGGTCACGCTAATGCCACGATCCCCGTTAGCGCCAGCGGGAGCAACCTTGTCGAGGTACTCGTTAGCCTTGTCGACATCGTAGGCGCAGAACTCCCATGCGCCCTCCTTGTAGCCATCGATGCCCGGAGGAACAATGCCGTCGGCAGGGGTACGGGTACCCTTGAAGATGGTCTTGCAGATGGCCTCACGGTTGATGGCCAGGGAGATGCCCCTACGCAGGTCGGCGTTGTTGAACGGCTCGGCCGTGGTGTTGCAGGTCAGATAGTACGTGGAAGGCTCGGCGCCGAGCAGCATGCGCTCGCCGTCACCCATGGTGTAGCCGTCCTTGGACACGCCGCGATCCTTCTTGGCGGCATCGATCTGAGCGACGGGAACGTCGCAGACATCGAGGTTACCGGCCTGGAACTCCTTGTAAGCGGTCTCCATGTCCTTGATGACCTGGAAGTGGATGCCATCGATCTTGGCCTTGTCGCCATAGTAATCGTCGAACTTCTTGACGTTAATCTCCTGGCCATCCTCCCACTTGCCGTCCATCATGAACGGGCCGTTACCGACCGGGGCAAGATAGAAGCTCTTGACATCGGACTCGGCGCACTCGGGAACCGGGGCCAGAGCCGGATGAGAGGCGACGAAGGGGAAGTCAGCGTAAGCGGAAGACAGCTTGACGACGAGGGTCTCATCGTCGGGGCACGTAACGCCGCTGAGCTCGGTAGCGTTACCGGCAAGCAGGTCGTCATATCCCTCGACCATGGAAAGGTGATAGGAGACCTCGGAAGGGCCGTACTCGGTAGCGATGGCCGACTTGGTGTTGACCAGACGCTCCCAACCGAGCTTGAAGGACTTGGAGGTAACGTCGTCACCGTTGTGGAACTTGGCCTTCTTGATCTTGAAGGTAAACTCGGTGGCGTCGTCGTTGGACTCAAAGGACTCGCAAGCCAGCGGAACGATCTCGCCCTTCTCGGCGTCGTAAGAGGTCAGAGCGTCAAAGAGCTGATACTCGACCTGAGTGCCCTGGTCCTCCTGGACGTTGTAGGGGTCGATGCAGACCGGGTTGTTGATGTAGAAGTTCAGCGTCGAACCGGACTCAGAACCGGAAGCGTCGCCGCCCTTCTTGCCGCATGCGGCAAGAAGGGCCATGGAGCTCGCAGCAAGGGTACCGCCAACGAAGGCGCGACGACCCATAACGGGCTGGTGGAACATAGAATCAGCCATGCCATCCTCCTTATGAGATAGGACAAAGAAATGTTCAGTCGGACACATGTCGAGACAATCCGATCCGAACCATTAAAACGCCGCCCGTTGCTATGGCTGGTTATGCACAACGGACCAACGTTTCGCAATACAGTAGCGCATTTTATGCACGATTTGGGGCTAATTCCGGTCAACGGTCAAGAATTTCTTTAGTTGGGCGAAGTATGTGGGGATATTTTGACTCTGTTACAAATATGTAAACAAAAAGGGTCCCGCACCTGCAAGACCCATTACAAACGTATATACGCCGATGCTTAGTAGCCGACGATGCCCTGCGGGAAGAAGAACATGCACAGGACGACGCACACGGCAAAAACAACGGCCATAATTACCGTCAGGCGATCGAGGTTCTGCTCCATGACGCCCGTGGCAGAGCTGGAGTTATACAGCGAGCTAGCGATCATATCCGAAACGCCGGTGCCCTTACCGGAATGCATCAGGACGAGAATCGTCAGCGCCACGGCAGAGACAGCCCAAACGACAAACAGAAGAATCTGGAACGGACCCATAGATAAGCTCCTTAATAGAACAGTTCAAACTCCAGTACTGTACCACAATCCCCCGCTCTCCCCTACCTGCCACTCGGGGACGGGGTAGAAATGGCAGAAATACCAAAAAGGGGGTTGTCCGGTTGTGGACAACCCCCTTACTAGAAAACGGTATTTGTTTTCTATTAGGCCTCGGTGGCGAGCACGCGGCCCGTCATCTCGGCGGAAGGCTCAATACCAGCCATGGTGAGCATGGTCGGAGCGATATCGGAAAGACGGCCGTCCTCGATACCGGTGAGCTGTGCCTTCTCATCAACGATGATGAACGGCACGCGGTTGGTGGTGTGAGCCGTAAACGGATGCTTGGAACCGTCGGAAGCAACGTCAAACATGTGATCGGCGTTGCCGTGGTCGGCGGTAATCAGTGCAAAGCCGCCCTTGGCGAGAATCGCCGGGACAACCTTGGACAGGGCATCGTCAACAGCCTCGACAGCCTTAACGGCAGCGTCGAAGACACCGGTGTGACCAACCATGTCGCAGTTCGCGAAGTTCACGATGTAGAAATCAGCGCGATCCTCGTTGATGGCGGCGACGAGCTTCTCGGTAACCTTGGGAGCGCTCATCTCGGGCTGCAGATCGTAGGTAGCGACCTTGGGGGAAGCGACGAGCACGCGCTCCTCGCCCTCCTTGGGCTCCTCGATGCCACCGTTGAGGAAGAACGTCACGTGGGCGTACTTCTCGGTCTCGGCAGTGTGCAGCTGCTTCAGGCCGTTAGCGGAGATGACGTCGGCCAGGACATTCTCGGGGAACGTCTTGGGGAAGGCGACCTCGACGTCAAACGTCGGATCGTACTCGGTCATCGTCACAAAGTGCGAAAGCTTGATCTGCTCGCGCTCAAAGCCGTCGAACTCCTTGTCCGTGAACACGCGGGTCATCTGACGAGCGCGGTCGGGACGGAAGTTGAAGAAGATGGCCGCGTCGCCCTCGTGAATGCCCTCGTTGTGGGCAGCGAAGGGCTCGACGAACTCATCGCCGCGCGGGTCCTTCTCGTAGTAGGCCTTGATACCGGCAACGGGGTCGGTATCAGCATCGGACGCGTTGACCATGACGTCGTAGGCGCGCTGGATGCGCTCCCAACGGTTGTCGCGGTCCATCGCCCAATAACGACCCGAGACGGTGGCAACGCGAGCGTCGCAACCGGTCTCCTCGGAAATCTTGGCCAGGAAGGCGCAGAACTCGCTCATGTAGCCAGCACCGGACTGCGGGTCGACGTCGCGGCCATCCATGAAGGCGTGGACGCGAACGGTCTTGACACCGTGCTCGGCAGCCATCTTGACCAGAGCCTCGACGTGGTTCATGTGAGAATGAACACCGCCAGGGCTCATAAGGCCCATGAGGTGGAGAGTCTTGCCGTCAGCCTTGACGTCGTCCATAGCCTTGACAAAAACCTCGTTCTTGGCGATGGAGCCGTCCTTGATGGCGTTGTTGATGCGCGAAAGCTCCTGGAACACGATGCGTCCGGCACCGATGTTGAGGTGACCCACCTCGGAGTTGCCCATCTGACCGTCGGGAAGGCCCACGTCCTCGCCCGAAGCGCCGAGCGTGGTGTGGGGGTACTTCTCGTACAGGCTATCAAGGAAGGGCGTCTTGGCAGCGGCGACGGCGTTCTCGCCATCGGCCGGAGCAAGGCCGCAACCATCCATGATGATCAGGAGTGCAGGAAGATGACGCTGTGCCATATGTCCTACTCGCCTGCCTTGACGACCATAGAGGCGAAGTCGGCAGCCTTGAGCGAAGCGCCGCCCACGAGGGCGCCGTCAACGTCGGGCTTGGCGACGAGCTCGGCAATGTTGCCGGGCTTGGCGGAACCGCCGTAGAGAACGCGGATGCCGTCGGCGAGCTCCTCGCCGAACATCTCCTTGAGGGTCTCACGGATAGCGCCGCAGACCTCCTGAGCGTCCTCGGCGGTAGCGGTCTTGCCGGTGCCGATGGCCCAGATGGGCTCGTAGGCGACGACGACCTGCTTGGGGCAGGTGATCTCAAGGCCAGCAAGGCCAGCCTTGACCTGGTTCACGACGTGCTCGACATAGGTGCCAGCCTCGCGGACCTCGAGGGACTCGCCGCAGCAGAAGACGGGAACAAGACCGGCGGCAACGAGAGCCTTGGCCTTCTTGTTCTGATCCTCGTCGGTCTCGTGGAAGTAGTCGCGACGCTCGGAGTGACCGATGATGCAGTAGGTGCAGCCAGCGGACTTGAGCATGTCGCAAGAGGACTCGCCGGTGAAGGCACCCTTGGCCTCCCAGTACACGTTCTGTGCACCGAGGGCGATGGGGGCAGCCTGAATGCGGTCATGAACCGTGGTGATGTCGATGGTCGGAGGGCAGACGAGCACCTCGACGCCAGCCGGAACCTCGGGCAGAGCCTGAGCCAGCTCGTCGGCGAGTTTGGCGGCCTCGGCGACGTCGTTGTTCATCTTCCAGTTACCAGCGATGAGAAGGGTGCGATTAGGCATCGAGAAGCGCCTCCACTCCGGGCAGGGCCTTACCCTCGACGAGCTCCATGGAAGCGCCACCACCGGTGGAGATCCAGCTCATCTTGTCGGCCAGGTTGAACTTGTTGACAGCCGCGACAGAGTCGCCACCGCCGATGATCGAGGTGCAGTCGGCCTCGGCGACAGCCTCGGCGATAGCCTGGGTGCCGTGAGCGAAGTTGTCGAACTCGAAGACGCCCATGGGGCCATTCCAGAACACAGTCTTGGCGCCCTTGACGGCCTCGGCGTAGAGCTCCTCGGTCTTAGGACCGATGTCCATACCCTCACGATCGTCGGGGATAGCGTCGGAAGCGACAACCTCGGGAACAGCGTCCTCGCCAAAGTGATCGGCAACGCGGTTGTCGATGGGGAGCAGGATCTTGACGCCCTTCTCCTCGGCCTTCTTGAGCATCTCGCCGGCGCGCTCGACCCAGTCCTCTTCCTTGAGGGACTGACCGACGGAAAGGCCCTGAGCCAGGAAGAAGGTGTAGGCCATGCCGCCACCGATAATCAGAGTGTCAGCGGAGTCGATGAGGTGATCGAGAACGCCGATCTTGGAGGAAACCTTGGAACCGCCGACGATAGCGACGAAGGGGCGCTCGGGCTCGGCGAAGATACCGGTCAGCGTGTCGACCTCCTTCTCGAGCAAGAAGCCGGCGACGGCAGGCAGGTAAGCGGCGGGGCCCACGACGGAACCCTGGGCGCGGTGAGCGGTGCCGAAGGCATCGAGAACGAAGACGTCACCATAGGAAGCGAGCTTCTTGGCGATCTCGGGATCGTTCTTCTTCTCACGCTTGTCAAAACGGACGTTCTCGAGAACGAGGACCTTACCCGGCTCGACGGCGGCGACAGCCTCAGTAGCCTTCTCGCCGTAGGTGTCGGCGACAAAGGCAACGTCGAGACCAGAGAGCTCAGCGAGCTTCTTGGCGACGGGCTCGAGGGACAGCTCGGGCTGGAAGCCGGTGCCCTCGGGACGACCGAGGTGGCTCATGAGGATGACGCGAGCATTGTGCTCAACGAGGTAGTTGATGGTGGGCAGGGCAGCCTTGATACGGGTGGTGTCGCCAACGACGCCATCCTTGATAGGCACGTTAAAGTCAACGCGGACGAGAACGCGCTTTCCGTCGACATCGATGTCGCGGACGGTCTTCTTGGTAAAGGCCATGTTTGCTTCTACCTTTCGTACGTGTCTGCCTCCCATTACGGCAGACGATTTCTTATAAAAAGGGCGCGACCCTAGGGTGTAAGCCCTATAAGGCCGCGCCCTTCTTTAGACGCTCAACGAGCTATTCGCTAAAAGCTAAATTAAGCAACGAACTTCTCGAAGTACTTGATGGTGCGGACCATCTGAGAGGTGTAGGAGTTCTCGTTGTCGTACCAAGAGGTGACCTGAACGAGGGTCTGGCCGTTGCCGAGGTCAGAGCACATGGTCTGAGTGGCGTCGAAGATGGAGCCGTGGGTCTCGCCGACGATGTCGCGGGAGACGATCTGGTCCTCGTTGTAGGCGAAGGTCTCGGGGATGGTCTCAGCGTAGGCCTTCATGGCAGCGTTGACCTCGTCGACGGTGACCTTCTTGTCAACGACGGCGTAGAGGTTGGTGAGGGAGCCCGTCGGGGTCGGGACGCGCTGGGCGGCACCGATGAGCTTGCCGTTGAGCTCGGGGATAACAAGGCCGATAGCCTTGGCAGCGCCGGTGGAGTTGGGAACGATGTTCACGGCGCCGGCACGGGA